>NZ_JAJCPX010000070.1:0-4984 GCF_020563125.1 Longicatena sp. 210702-DFI.1.196
TCCACCAAACAGTGGATGCTATCGGTCTTTGAAAACTGAACAGGAAACGTCAATTTCAATGAAAAAGAGAAGAAATTCTCGGATAAACAAATAAGAAAAACGTTAGTAAACGTTTTGAGCTAAATCAAATGGAGAGTTTGATCCTGGCTCAGGATGAACGCTGGCGGCATGCCTAATACATGCAAGTCGAACGAAGTCTTTAGGAAGCTTGCTTCCAAAGAGACTTAGTGGCGAACGGGTGAGTAACACGTAGGTAACCTGCCCATGTGCCCGGGATAACTGCTGGAAACGGTAGCTAAAACCGGATAGGTATGAGGGAGGCATCTTCCTCATATTAAAGCACCTTCGGGTGTGAACATGGATGGACCTGCGGCGCATTAGCTGGTTGGTGAGGTAACGGCCCACCAAGGCGATGATGCGTAGCCGACCTGAGAGGGTGAACGGCCACATTGGGACTGAGACACGGCCCAAACTCCTACGGGAGGCAGCAGTAGGGAATTTTCGTCAATGGGGGGAACCCTGAACGAGCAATGCCGCGTGTGTGAAGAAGGTCTTCGGATCGTAAAGCACTGTTGTAAGTGAAGAATGCCATATAGAGGAAATGCTATGTGGGTGACGGTAGCTTACCAGAAAGCCACGGCTAACTACGTGCCAGCAGCCGCGGTAATACGTAGGTGGCAAGCGTTATCCGGAATCATTGGGCGTAAAGGGTGCGTAGGTGGCACGATAAGTCTGAAGTAAAAGGCAACAGCTCAACTGTTGTATGCTTTGGAAACTGTCGAGCTAGAGTGCAGAAGAGGGCGATGGAATTCCATGTGTAGCGGTAAAATGCGTAGATATATGGAGGAACACCAGTGGCGAAGGCGGTCGCCTGGTCTGTAACTGACACTGATGCACGAAAGCGTGGGGAGCAAATAGGATTAGATACCCTAGTAGTCCACGCCGTAAACGATGAGAACTAAGTGTTGGAGAGATTCAGTGCTGCAGTTAACGCAATAAGTTCTCCGCCTGGGGAGTATGCACGCAAGTGTGAAACTCAAAGGAATTGACGGGGGCCCGCACAAGCGGTGGAGTATGTGGTTTAATTCGAAGCAACGCGAAGAACCTTACCAGGCCTTGACATGGATATAAATGTTCTAGAGATAGAAAGATAGCTATATATCACACAGGTGGTGCATGGTTGTCGTCAGCTCGTGTCGTGAGATGTTGGGTTAAGTCCCGCAACGAGCGCAACCCTTGTCTTCTGTTACCAGCATTAAGTTGGGGACTCAGGAGAGACTGCCGGTGACAAACCGGAGGAAGGTGGGGATGACGTCAAATCATCATGCCCCTTATGGCCTGGGCTACACACGTACTACAATGGCGCCTACAAAGAGCAGCGACACCGCGAGGTGGAGCGAATCTCATAAAGGGCGTCTCAGTTCGGATTGAAGTCTGCAACTCGACTTCATGAAGTCGGAATCGCTAGTAATCGCAGATCAGCATGCTGCGGTGAATACGTTCTCGGGCCTTGTACACACCGCCCGTCAAACCATGGGAGTTGGTAATACCCGAAGCCGGTGGCATAACCGCAAGGAGTGAGCCGTCGAAGGTAGGACCGATGACTGGGGTTAAGTCGTAACAAGGTATCCCTACGGGAACGTGGGGATGGATCACCTCCTTTCTAAGGAGAAAGTACAAAGAAGCAGATATTTCCTGTTCGGTTTTGGAAGACCGAAAGAATCTTCCAAGAGAAGTCGATCTTTGAAAACTGAATAACAGAAAAGACATAACAGAAGGTCTATAACGTAAAAGTTGTAAACAAAATAGATATTCACGAGTATAAAGTTAAACAAACAGTAATACTCAAGCAAACCGAAAGCAAAAACACGAAGAAGTGATTAAGTAAGTAAGGGCGTACGGTGGATGCCTAGGCACTTGAAACTGAAGAAGGACGCAACAAACGGCGAAACGCGACGGGGAGTGGTACGTACACAAAGATCCGTCGATATCCGAATGGGGAAACCCGTCATCTGTAATAGGATGGCATCCATGGATGAATCCATAGTCCATGAGAGAGGTACCCGGAGAACTGAAACATCTAAGTACCCGGAGGAAAAGAAAACAAAAGTGATTTCCTGAGTAGCGGCGAGCGAAAGGGAAGGAGCCCAAACCATCTCTAGAGATGGGGTTGTAGGACCACGATATGGCAAGAGGATTGTTAGGAGAACGGCATTGAAAGGCCGACCGTAGGGGGTGCAAGTCCCGTATCCGAAAACGATGTGAAGCCTAGTGGGATCCTGAGTACGGCGAGACACGAGAAATCTTGTCGGAAGCAGGCGGGACCATCCGTCAAGGCTAAATATAAACAAGTGACCGATAGCGAACCAGTACCGTGAGGGAAAGGTGAAAAGAACCGCGGGAGCGGAGTGAAAGAGAACCTGAAACCGTATGCCTACAAGAAGTCAGAGCCCGTTAAAGGGTGATGGCGTGCCTTTTGTAGAATGAACCGGCGAGTTATGTTATCGTGCGAGGTTAAGCAGGAGATGCGGAGCCGAAGCGAAAGCGAGTCTTAATAGGGCGAGAGTACGATGACATAGACCCGAAACCGTGTGATCTAGCCATGACCAGGTTGAAGTTCAGGTGAAACTGAATGGAGGACCGAACCGACCCCCGTTGAAAAGTTGGCGGATGAGTTGTGGCTAGGGGAGAAATTCCAATCGAACACGGATATAGCTGGTTCTCCCCGAAATAGCTTTAGGGCTAGCGTCGAGGCTTAGTCATGTGGAGGTAGAGCACTGAATGTACGATGGCCCCATCCCGGGGTACTGAGTATAATCAAACTCCGAATGCCATAAGATATGCCCGGCAGTCAGACCGTGGGTGATAAGGTCCATGGTCAAAAGGGAAACAGCCCAGACCGCCAGTTAAGGTCCCAAAATGCATGCTGAGTGGAAAAGGATGTGGGGATGCACAGACAACTAGGAGGTTGGCTCAGAAGCAGCCACCCTTCAAAGAGTGCGTAACAGCTCACTAGTCGAGTGACCCTGCGCCGAAAATGTACCGGGGCTAAGCATGCTACCGAAGCTGCGGATTTGTAGGAATACAAGTGGTAGGGGAGCGTTCTATGCAGCGTAGAAGCCATATCGTGAGGAGTGGTGGAGCGCATAGAAGTGAGAATGCCGGTGTGAGTAGCGAGATGTAGGTGAGAATCCTACACACCGATAGCCCAAGGATTCCAGGGGAAGGTTCGTCCGCCCTGGGTAAGTCGGGACCTAACGCGAGGCCGAAAGGCGTAGTGGATGGAAAACAGGCAGATATTCCTGTACCCGCGATGGAAATGAAGGAATGACGGAGAAGGTAAGTATGACCCACTGAACGGATTGTGGGCGAAGCGTATAGCAGGATGGCAGTGAAATGCGTCATCAGGATGTAAAGCGTGAAAGGTAAGGGAACGCCCAAGGGCAAGTACCGAAGCATATGTAGCCAGCTTCCAGGAAAAGTTTCTAGTATATTCCATAGCGGCCCGTACCAAAACCGACACAGGTGGGCAAGGAGAGGATCCTGAGGTGAGCGAGAGAACTGTTGCCAAGGAACTCGGCAAAATGACTCCGTAAGTTAGCGAGAAGGAGTGCTTATGAAAGTAAGCCGCAGTGAAGAGGCCCAAGCGACTGTTTAACTAAAACACAGCTCTCTGCAAAGTCGCAAGACGAAGTATAGGGGGTGACGCCTGCCCGGTGCTGGAAGGTTAAGAGGATTTGTCAGTAGCGATACGAAGCAATGAATTGAAGCCCCAGTGAACGGCGGCCGTAACTATAACGGTCCTAAGGTAGCGAAATTCCTTGTCAGGTAAGTTCTGACCCGCACGAAAGGCGTAACGATTTGGGCGCTGTCTCGGCAGCAGACTCGGTGAAATCTTAGTACCTGTGAAAATGCAGGTTACCCGCAACTAGACGGAAAGACCCCATGGAGCTTTACTGCAGCCTGATATTGAGTTTCGATCAGAGATGTACAGGATAGGTGGGAGACAAAGAGACATGCACGCCAGTGTATGAGGAGTCGCTGTTGGGATACCACTCTTGTCTGATTGGAATTCTAACCTGCATCCCTAAGCGGGATGAGGGACCGTGTCAGGTGGGCAGTTTGACTGGGGCGGTCGCCTCCCAAAGAGTAACGGAGGCGCCCAAAGGTACGCTCAGATTGGATGGAAATCAATCGACGAGTGCAAATGCAGAAGCGTGCTTGACTGCGAGACAAACAGGTCGAGCAGGGACGAAAGTCGGGATTAGTGATCCGGCGGTGCCGAATGGAAGGGCCGTCGCTCAACGGATAAAAGCTACCCTGGGGATAACAGGCTGATCTCGCCCAAGAGTTCACATCGACGGCGAGGTTTGGCACCTCGATGTCGGCTCATCGCATCCTGGAGCTGAATTCGGTTCCAAGGGTTGGGCTGTCCGCCCATTAAAGCGGTACGCGAGCTGGGTTCAGAACGTCGTGAGACAGTTCGGTCCCTATCTGTTGTGGGCGAAGGAGATTTGAGGAGAGCTGTCCTTAGTACGAGAGGACCGGGATGGACCTACCGCTGGTGCACCGGTTGTTCCGCCAGGAGCATAGCCGGGTAGCTAAGTAGGGAAGGGATAAGCGCTGAAAGCATCTAAGCGCGAAGCCTACTCCAAGATGAGATCTCCCATTCGCAAGAAGTAAGACCCCTTGAAGACGACGAGGTAGATAGGTCAGGGATGGAAGCATAGCGATATGTGAAGTTGACTGATACTAATAGGTCGAGGACTTAATCACAAGAAATGTTTGGACTGTTATTCAGTTTTGAGGGAGAGACCTCAAGCGATCTGGTGATGAAAGCGAAGTGGACACACCTGTACTCATCCCGAACACAGAAGTTAAGCACTTCAGCGGCGACAATAGCTGGACGAGCTCCAGTAAAGATAGCACGTTGCCAGGTAGGAAGACCTGTTCTGAGAAGGACAGGTTTTTTTCTATATAGAGA
>NZ_JAJCPX010000071.1:0-4932 GCF_020563125.1 Longicatena sp. 210702-DFI.1.196
ACATTTAAGAAGATATAAAAAGATAGTCAAAAAGACATATATAATTTATGTAGTATAATCTTTATTTCATACCCATATTCATGTAACACAAAACCATCATCGAATATTTCATCATAAACACCATCTGCTTTTATAAACCCGTTTTTTATATAAAGTTGGATAGCCGGTTTGTTTATATCTACCACAAAAAGTCTAAGATATTCAGCTCCTAATGTTTTGGCCATTTCCTTTGCTTTATTAAGCATTAAACTAGCTATTCCTTTTTTTAAACACTTGACATTTACACCTAATCGATCCACATATAGAGCCTTTGCGTAATGATCACTCCAAGTTATTGTATTTTCTTTTGAGATTGCATCATGCAAAACAAAAGCCGATACGATCATACCATTCTTATTAAGTAAAACATAAAGCTGTTTATTTTTTATATCTTCCTCAAAGAATTCACAAGGATAAATATCGTCCCAAATTTGTATATCCTGTTTATTCATATTTTCAATGATTTGCTTATACATATCTTTTATCTCTGCTAAGTCTTGTAGAACGGCTAATCTAAACTCCATTTTATCATCTCCGTAAAAATCTATATACCTCATTCTAGCATACTAGCATTTGTAATACCATAAGGTAGCCAATTTATAAACTTAATACACCTATTAGATATTATAGTTATTTATATTCTCATGAGGATATGCTTTTTTGTTGTTTACACCTAGAGAAATGATTATAAAAACTACTGTAGATATATGGTTTATCGAGATATCAGCATATCCTAGCGTTCAAAACTTTATTAATGATTTATCAAATACTTCAGAAATATCTTCTTTGTTCCAGCAACTATTACCGGTTCCTTAGTAACAGTAGGTTACTTTATTGTAAAAAATTTCTCATATAATATTATAATTATCTTTCTCTAATAATTTTATTTACTATTACCTCTTATACAATAGGAAAGATTTATTCCAGGTTTAAAAATTTTAATATAAAAATCGGACAAGCCGATGTCTGATTATAAAATTTGAAATTATGTGGGCTGTGCAATTCCAACTGGGACTCAAGCACATTCAAAATTGATATTTTTTAATAACATTCTGGAATTTTTAATACCACATCACTAGAAATTAAACTTTAATTTCAGATAGAAAAATGACCAATTTTGTATTACCATAACTCGCCACTTTCACAATTTTTACAGAAAGTCTATCTTTTATTTACGTCTATCTTGTGGGTAAATTTTACCTGTATGCAGTTGTATGCGATTATAAAAAATCAATGAGAAAATAATGGTAGTTTACCGAAGTTACAAACAAACTGGTATTTTCAATTTGCTACATTGGTTTCAAATTTTTATTAAGTCTATCTACCATCCAATCAATTCTCTTTTTTCTACCTTTATCCGTCTTAGCATCAAAATAGGCTTTCGTATAAGTTTTCTTAACTGATGGAGACATTGATTGAAAATTTTTATAAGCAAGTTCATATTCTTTTAGAACATTCAATACTTCTAATATATGTTTTTCTGTTATTTCAAGAGCTTTTGGTGCATTCCATTGTCCATTATTTTTAGCTTCTTCCATTTTATTTCTGCCATATTCAGTCATAAGACCTCTTTCTTCAAGGCTTTCTGCTAATGCTTTATTTTTTTCCGACCACTTACTTTTTTGCCTACGCATTGAAAAATATTTTTTATAAGTTTTATCATCAAGTCTTTGCATTTGTCCATCAATCCACCCAAAACATAATGCTTCTTCAAGTGCTTCATTTGCCTTTATTGTTTTTGGTTCTCCTGATTTTCTAAATAAAATCCAAACGCCCTCGTTTGATAAGCAATTATAAGATAACCATTTTCTAAATTCATCTCTATTAGCAAATTCTAATACGTCTTTCATCACATATTCTCCTCATTTTCAAGAATTCAAATTTACCTATATGCCTCATTATAACACGATGATATTTTTAATACCACATCACCAGAAATTAGCACTATTTTTACCAAATATTTATAAAATCCATCATTTTAAACGTAAAACAGGACAGCTAATATCAACTATCCTATTCTGAATTTATCTATGTACAACGGCAAAAGAAGTCCAGACATTTTAGAGAAAGCCGTATTGCCATGTAAGAAAATAAGTGGTTCTCCCTGCCCGTATTCTTCATCATAAATAGATTAACCCTGATACTTAAAATCTGCCATTATATCACCCTTTTTAAGGGTTCACTAATAAGATAAACGGAATTTATTTTGCCAACAACTTTAAAAATCTCTTATCATTCATCTGTTCATTAGTTAAATATTTCCCATTATAGAACAGAGCATACGTTGTAATCGGCGTAGGTGCACTTTGTGCTTGTTCTTTGCTTTGCAAATGAATAGCTTTAAACTGTACGCCCTTTTCTTTTGCGACTTCTTCTACAATAGGGACATATTTTGCGTTAAATGGACATTGACAGGTATAATATAAAACATATCCCATTTCATCAATGTGAGGGTGTTTCGCACACTCTTTGAATTTAGGTAAAGAAGCATTGCTGTCAAATGATAAACACCATAATTGAATACCATTATCTGCTTCATCACAAACGGTAAAACCTTTGTATTTTAAAAATTTAGGATCAGCTAAAAAGAGTTTTTTCTTTTTGGAAGATAGAATACATACCCCTTTTTTTCCTTTGATTTTACTATCTTCAATACACGCATTTAATAAGTCTGTTGAGTATCCGTGCCCCTTGAATGATCCAGCTACCCAAAGACAGTTAATATACATAAAATCATCTGCAACAATTGGGTTCCAAGCGTTTTCAGCAGGAATATACTCAACAAAACACTTTCCTCGTGCTACACTCTTTAGAAAAATTAGGCCTTCATCAAATCGTTCTTGTAACCAAGCCTTTTTTGATGATACCTGAATATCATTGTTATTTGAAATAGCACAGCATATATGCTCTTTGTCTATATTCTCATTAGTTACTCTAAGATATTCCATAAAAACACCTCATTTCTAATTTCCAATTTTCTTAGTTCTAAAAACGGCGATTTGTGCTTATGAATGTATCTTATTTTTTATACGCAAACTTGCTTCTATGTGCATAATCCAATGTCTTGAAAATGGCATTTGTATTAGCCCACGAATATCTTTACCGCACCAATAATCAATGAGCCAACTTGCATTTTCATCCTTACTTACAACATTCAATAATTTTAACTGTTTTTTTCTTTCTTCTGATATTTTCTTTTTCAATTCATCATAAGATAAACTATTGATTATCTTCTCAGTGCTATCCTTTACCTCAGATATATATGAATAAAGTTCTTTCAAGTTAAGCTGTTTTGAAAAATCTGCAATCTGCTCTTTTACCAGTTCATTTCCTGTTGTAATTATAGGTGAATTGATACGTTCTTGATAGTTTCCCGCAAAAAAAACTTGCTCGCTCTCATTTATCAATGTATGAGCAACTATATCTTCAATTCGGAAAATATGCCAAATTGAATATGCAATCGTTTTACTATGATAACCGTCTGTGTTTATAAACGGAATTGCGTCAAAATCTTTTCTACTCAATTCCTTATGAAAGGATGTTAAGCATTCCATTAACTGATTTCGCAAATCAAATAGTGTAGCAATGCCTGCTTCATAGGTATCTTTCTTTTTGATTTGCGCTTGCATTATTTTATTCAGTTCTGACCATACCTTATTCATAATCAATTATCCCTCTAAATTCAAATTTTTCTTTATCTGCATTATATCATGCTGTTATAAGCGTTGTCATTTTTTTCTGCTATTGAAAAATCCACGCTTTGTAAAGGGTGCAATTTTACTTGTTCTTCATATGAGAAAATAGTCAATGGGCATTTTTGATTGAACTTCCCTTCAAATAATCCTTTATTAGTTATTGTGTTTCAATCTTAATTCATAAAAGTATTCTGGAAATTTATTAATATCTCCCTAAATATAACCTCTATATTGCTTTCTGTGATTTGATTTCTGCTCTTAATTCTTCATCGGGCGGTAAACACAATTTGTATTTACTTGAAACAATTGCTCATTATCTCTTAATATTGAATAACGTGCAATATCTTCATCTGTCTCTCACCCTCTTTCCGCAAATTTGGAATATAAACGGAGTACCATTTATACCTTTTGGAAATGCGAAAAAGAGAGAAAGAAAAAGCTCGCACAAGACATGATACTTGTATGAGCCAAATAAATTGATTTTAATTTTTCTTATTTTGTTTGCTAATTAAAGATTTCCAAATAAAGCAATAAAAATCAAGGCGATTGTACCTATTGCTATGAAGCACAAAGACAATCCAGCTTTCCTTTTTCGAGAATCGAATGATTCTTTTGTAGTTTCTGTCATATTAGCCGGAAATCTGTTTCTTCCCAATAAATATAATATAAGCCCACCACCGCCATTATTGCCACTTAGTGAGAATATTCCCCAAAATGTAGGGTGTTTCATTCCTCTGCTTTCTGCATCGAGAACTACTAACCTGAAAATCTGATACATTAAAGTAAAAGCACCGAGCAAAACCATAAAAACCATAATCGAAGCTACTACTATCATTTTACTTTCCTCCTTAGATTTTTCTAATTATCTGATAAAATAAATAGCAAGTACCAATGATACCAAGAGCAGAACCGCCCATAATCAAGTATTGATTGCTAATTATTAGCCCATTGAATAGTATAAAAGCAATTATCATCATCACATTTGCAATAATCGCTATTATCAATTTTTGATTGCTTTTTACGATATTGGTACTCTTTTCTAAATGCTCTATCATTTCCTCATCCCCCTTCAACAGTTTATCAAGGCTGATGTTGTATAAGGTGCTTAATTTAATTACACTAACAATATCCGGAAAAGATTTTTCCGTCTCCCTTAGTTAAAGATATGAACCCTATTTATCAGTCTACTTTTCCAATA
>NZ_JAJCPX010000072.1:0-2807 GCF_020563125.1 Longicatena sp. 210702-DFI.1.196
AATAGCGATAGGTAAGCCTTTGAAGTTATCTCCAGCTTTTCCCCCGCTTCACACCGGACATGCGACTTTCACCGCATCCGGCGTTCCATCAATCAAACAGATTTCTTAGTCTCCTTAGTCATACCATTATGAGAATTATTCGTAAGATTTGGCTTCTCCAAATCAATGGGTTTCCTTTTTGCCAATGTTCGCAGTTTGTTCAGCTTTGTGAGCTGCGAAGTATCCAATTTAAGAGCGGTGAGATAAGAACGAATAGTGTCCTCATCAATTGCGTGTATCAGTTCATGTACTGGTGCAAGCACCAATACCAGATTTTCATACTTATCTCTGCCTCCAATTCCTTTTGGCTTCTTGTGATGGCAGTGAATTTCCGTTATACACTGAAATTTCTTTCCCGTTACCGCACATTTTCCCCATTGAGCGGAGAACAGTGAGATACGGTTATCCGCATACTCTGTACTGCGGCTGTATGTAGGCGCTCTCATTAGCTGTAGCAGTAAGAAAGTGTTTATCCGCAAATCGTCATGGATTTCACTTCTTCCTGCCGCTGTGTAAGCGCACACTTTTCGCCGCTGACTCATTGGATTTTTACATTGAACATAGCTTATTGGATAAATCGGTTCTTTGGATTGTGCTATATATCTTAGTTGCTCCGATTTCCCATATCTTTGGATTTCCATTTTTGTCAGGTCACGGCCTTCCTTTTTCAGCCGGTGTGTCTTTCCAGATTTCAGCCTGTTTTTGAGAACTGTATTAACAGTTCTGCCAATATCACCGCAGTCTATGCTGATGTCAGTGGCTAACTGGTAGTAATTCTGGATTCCCATAACCATGGAGTTGAACAGCCGTACTTCCCCGGCTTCTCCACGTCCTTTTCTGGGAAATTTGATATTTCCGACTTGTTTAGTCAGGCTGGCTTTAACCTTTTTGTATGCTTTATCGCACATGTGCGATTGAACGACGTACTTTTTCCCCTTTTTGCGTAGTCGGATTTTGAATCCGAGAAATTCAGAATAGCTCCGTCTGACGTCAACAACTCTCGTTTTCTCCGGTGAAACATCAAGGCGCAGGCGTTCTTTCAGCCATTGCGTGACCGCAATCAGCGTCCGGTCTGCCTGTTCCCTTGTTCTACAGAGAATCCGAAAATCGTCTGCATATCTCACGATATACATTTCTTTCAGCCGTGTATTCCGCATTGCTCGGTACGCATGGCTTTGTATCGGACAGCCTGCCGCATTTTCTCTGTAAGCGTAGTTTTCCGTTACCGGGTTGCACTGCCATTGGCTTTCTATCCAATGGTCAAGTTCATTCAGCACCACATTTGCCAATAGTGGGGAAATAATTCCGCCTTGCGGCGTTCCCTTTGTTGGGTGTTCTGTGTTGCCGTCCGGCATGAGGATTGGAGCTTTGAGAATCCTACGGATTACATAGAGCAGTTCTTTATCCCGGATATTCAGTGACCATAACTGTTTTATCAGTTTTGAATGGTCTACATTGTCAAAGAAACCTTTTATGTCAAACTCTACTACATAGTGAAGTCCTGACTTTTGCATAAGCCTGTAGATTGCCGCTATCGCATTTTCAACCGACCGATTTGGACGGAATCCATAGCTATTGTTGCTGAACCTGGCTTCGCAGATAGGTTCCATGACCTGCTTGATACATTGCTGTACCAATCTATCCCAGATACAAGGGATTCCCAGTGGCCTGGTATTCCCGTTTGGTTTTGGGATGTCTTTGCGTCTTACGCTTCTTGGGGTGTAGCCGTTTTTAGCTCCCTTGACGATTTTGCGTACCCTTGCTGTGACTTCATCAGCGGTAAGTTTACCAATATCAGAAATCTTCAGCTTGTCTGTTCCCGGCGTAATACTCCCGGTATTGGATTTGATGTTCCGATAGGCCAGCAGGATATTTTCTCTTGAAAGTATCACATCCATCAGGTTCTCGAAAATTTCCCCTGCCTGACTTCTGGCATACAGTTCATCAAAGGTACTTTGCATATCGTAGTATTCAGCATGGCGGAGATACTCCACGCATTTGGTTTTTGGTTTCTTCTCATTTGGCATCAGGCATCACTCTCCTTTACGGCGAGTGACTTCTTTTTGTCATACTCGCAATCCTAATTGCGACTAAGTGCTAAGTTGCCTGTTTGACTGACTTGAGGCCATTCTTCCGTTTTCCTCTTTTTCGCAGAAAACATCATCAGTTCGACCTCTGCTTTTCAGCAGTAGTACAGCAGCTTATATGATTCGTCTGCTTACTTCCTAATGGTAGAAGCCTACTGCCTTTCCTCGTTCCAACAATCCTATCTTTACATATACCTTTAGGTCTCCGCTTTAAGCCTGTCAGCTTGAACACGCCTGTAACGTGCTATGGTGTTTCATAACATCAATTTTTACTCCACCACACTGATTAGCGATGAACGCTACCAGCACATTTCTATGCCGTCATGGTATAGACCCTTACATTCGCGGTTTTCGTCAGTCATATTTCAAACATTCTGACCTTGGGTATTTTGTAGACCTCCGGCCTATAGGTAGCACCGTCCACCTCTGGACAGCTTTCGTGGGGCTGGTAATTATCCAGCAATCCATACGGCTACTCTCAGCCGACTTCACCGAGCTTCTGACAGGTCAGTTTTCACTTACACCCGCCAGTCGGAGTATTAAGGGGGCGTTTCAGGGCGTTACCCCATCATTCCACCTCTTGGATTGTTAGTTCTCCTAACATCTGAAATTTTCGTTCTTTTGTTAGTGCCTGATTTTGTCCTTCAACCACGAAGGCTTTGTTCAGGAACGAGTCGCACT
>NZ_JAJCPX010000073.1:0-2372 GCF_020563125.1 Longicatena sp. 210702-DFI.1.196
TAAACCCCATGATAATTTAGAGGCAGGTTTTATCCCCACGATAATTTAAATATCCTTTATTCATTAAGCTGTTGCAAATGAGCCTTTCTAGGTGATATGCAACAGCTTTTTTATTTTGGTCAAAATGCAGAAAAGACGCGAAGCGCGTCTTTTCTTTACATTAAGCTTTTTGTTTTTCTTCCTGCTCTACTTCTTTCCATCGTCTGCCTAAAATAAAGACAATAAGCTGTACGATAACAAAACATAGCATATAAATTGTCCAGTTATCAATAATAACCATCGGCAAACTCATATCCTCCGTTAAGAAGAAGACAATGATTGAAATAATCGCAAGCAGTAAGGCAAGACTTCTTATAAATAAGCTGCGTTTTTCTTCCTGATAATCTTCTTGCTCATCATAAGAATACGTCTTATCATTTTCTAATTTCTCTTCATTTTTACTTTTTGATAATAACAGAAGTATTGCCAGTAATACCGTAATGATCATGCATATGAAATTCATGATCGCCCAGTTTGCTTCCGTGCCTTTCGCTTTCGGTGTTACATTTTCCTTAATTACTTCTACATCCCCATTTGTTAACGGTGTCTCATTTTCATCAACATGTTCACTTTCTCCATTCGATTGCGTATTCCCCATTATGTTTGGTGCGAATGGTCTTGTATCTGAAACTGATGGCATCCTAGGCTGTTCTGCTACGATTGGTCTATTCGTTGTTTCTGGAAGCTGAGGAGCATCAACGGTATTGCCTCCATTCGTTGGAGGTATGGTATCAGGTTTATCTGGTGTTACAGGAGTATCTGGCTCCTCAGGGTTTTGAGGAGTATCTGGCTTCTCGGGATCACTTGGTGTCACTGGTTTTTCAGGTTCTTTACTTGCTTGAAAAACAACCTTAAACGTCGTATCTTTTGTTATGATCATATCGATGGTCGGTTTTTTATTTACCCAGGACGCACTTTCTTGCTCATATCCTTCATCTGCTATAGCTGTTGGAATCTGATCAACCCTTAGTTTACCACTTCCATGTGTTGCAAAATTTCCTTCTTCATCTCGTAATGTCACATATACACGATCAAAAGCAACCGTTCCATGTTCAGCTTCATAATGAACTGCCACTTGATATTTATCTGGAATGCCGTCTCCTTTATCGGGATGCTTTGGATCTGTCCCATGAATGTCTTTGGTGTAATGAACAACGATTTCTTTATCTTCCGCATCCATGCTGCCTGTGATTATATGATCATTTTCATTTTCCAAAACATAGGTATCCACATGTGGAGATGTTATTTCATAGCGATTCAGGTAAGCAATCTTTGTTTGATAATCTTCAGCTATGCGATTGCCATCCTCATCAACATATCGAATAGTCAATTGATAATCAGCCGTTTCAAACTTGGCTTTAAACGTCATCTTTTCTTTGATTTTCATACCAGCTTCTGGCCATACTGGATACCATTGTAGGCTGCTTTGGTCATAGCCTTTATCCGCAATTGCCAAAGGAATCTGCAACGCTGTTAATTGACCGTTCCCAGTTTGTGAAGGCTCATTGTTTTCATCATATAGGGTTACATAGGTCTTCCTTGTTCCAACAAGTGTACCATTTTTTACTTCATAGTTTACTTCAACTTGATATTTATCTGGAATGCCATCTCCATGATCGGGATGAATAGGATCTGTTCCATGCTCATCTTTAGCAAAGTAAGCATAAAATACGGTATTTTCGGTTATCGTATATTCGCTTGGATCCTTAATCTCTATCCCTTCCTTATTCGACACCGTTTTAACGATCCATTTATCAAAAGTATAACCAGCAGCTCCCTTTGGTTTTGGTGTCTGATAATCTATTACATTTTTGAGTTTCGTATTTGCTAACACTTCATTATATTGAGTAGTCCCTTCTAATGCACCATGTTCTGCCACAACGAAATTTACCCTTAATTTTTCTTCACGCTCATCCGGAATTCCATCATGGTTGTCATCCTTTGCAAATACTGCCTTGACAATCGTATCGCCGTGAATCACATATGCGCCAGGTTCTGCAACTTCTAAAAGTGCATGTCCATCTTTATCAACGATCACCCATTTATCAAACACATAGCCATCTTCTGCTACCGGTGTAGGTTCTTTATAATGCTGTGCGTCATGAATTGCTGACTTGACCAAATAATTTTTATATGTGGTTGTTCCAAGTAATTTTCCATGTTCTCCTGCTATAAATGTAACCGTAAAGCGCTCTTCCTGATAATCCGGAATATGGTTACCATTTTCATCCATTGCCCATACGGCATACAGTGTCGTTGTTTCCATAATGGTGAAGTAATCCTTTGGCTGTAACATCTCTTGAGGTGCCTTGCCATCTGTCGGAATCACTGTT
>NZ_JAJCPX010000074.1:0-2184 GCF_020563125.1 Longicatena sp. 210702-DFI.1.196
AAGAAAGTAGGCGATAGTCATTAAACTACCGCCCCTTATCAAACCGTACGTGCCCTACTAAGGCATACGGCTTACCAATATGCTTATTTATGTTATCCACTATATCGTAGATTCACTCCTGAATTTACGATTTTCTTTATTCTCTCCTGTGTATAGTATTTGATTCCCTGTTCTTTTAATTTATTGATATATTTTTCTTTTCTGACTTTGTTCTTTTCCTGTTGTTTGTTCACATACACATCTATTGTATAGCTTGGATACATATCCTTGTAATAATGCCATGCCGCGGGTATCAATCCTATCTTACAGAAGAATTCGATATTCCAGACTCCTATTTTCGCAAATCCTTTGCGTATGTTTGGATGTTTATGTATCATGCATACTCTTAATCTTTGCCTAATATATGCATCCAATTTATGAAGATTTCCAATACAACCTTTCACATAACAGTGACTTTCCTGTCCTGCCTGTTCATTCAGTTTTATGGCTTTCTGCACTGTCTTATAATAGTTTACTTTACCAACGATTACATAATTCACTCTTTTGACCCATTCTTCTTTACTTAGCGTCAATGTTTTCTTTGTCTTTTCTTTGATTTTCATTTTAAAATCTTTCAATGACTTTTCCGTTGGTGTTACTAAAAAGTATGGTTTCCCATCTTTCTTTCTATTTCTCCAATGTTGAAAATCAAATCCTACGAAAGTAAAATCGTCATCATGAAAATCTACTATCTTTGTCTTGTTCATGGCTATTTCCAAGCCTAATTCTTGGATTACTTTTTGCGCCAGTTCTCCTGCCTCTATGATTTTCTCTTCACTTTCCGCAAACAGTAGAAAATCATCGGCATATCTTACAAAGTAGATTCCTGCTTTCGCCAGTTCCCAGTCCAGTTCATTCAAATAGATGTTTGCCAGTAATGGAGAGATTACTCCTCCCTGTGGTGTGCCACTATTTGTTTCAAGATATTTTCCTTCTTCCATATATCCTGCCTTCAGCCATTTCCATATGAGGTTCAGCACTGTACCATCTGCGATATATTTATTCAATACGCGCATTAACTGTTTATGTGGGATATTATCAAAGAATCCTTTTATATCACAGTCATAGATATAATTTCTTCCTTTTTCTATATTCCACAGTATCAACTGCATTACTTTCTCCATACCATAATTGGGTCTGTATCCACAGGAACATTTATGAAAGATTCCATTCTCAAACTTTGGACTTAGTATATTCACTAGGGTCTGTTGTATGATTCTATCTTCTATCACAGGTATTCCAAGTGGTCTTTTACCTCCACTCTTCTTAGGTATATACACTCTTCTTACAGGTGCTGGTGTATACGTTTTTGTTTTAAGTTTTTCTAGGATTTCAAGGATTCTTTCTTCCGACTTTTTATCGAATTCCGCAATGGTCTCCCCATCTATCCCTCCGCTTCCTTTATTAGTCTTTACCTGTTTCCATGCCTCCCTCAGTTTCCTGTCTCTCAGCATTTGACCATATAAAGAATGCCACTTAAATTTTAGTGGTTCGTTCATAAAACTCTTTTCCTCCTTCCCCACACATCTGGTTCGTCTATACCTCAGTATCGTGACCATTGCCATTGTGTGAAATTTAGTTAAGTCGCATAAGGTCAAGCCTCTTCACATTCAGTCAAGCTTTGGTTTCTTGACCTACTCCGCTACTACAAGCTTGTCTGACTACTCCATACGTCTTATGAATTTCGCATTACGCTTATATCATAAGACCCTTTGCGAGTATGGAGTCCTCACAGGGTTATCGCTATATCCTTACTGACATGCCAACTATCATCACGTTAATACTCCTATCTTCTCATCCAATTCATTGAAGAAGATTAGTACATAGACTTCCCATTTTTTCGCATGGTCGCCAAGTATTCCCGCCGCCTATATAGTTCACTTTACATTTCGGCCTGCCAATCCGTCTGTGGGCCTCTCGGTTACCCATAACTCCTTCATACAATTTCTCACGAAACCGCATTAGTTTAGACTTTCTGTCTTGCATTGGAACTCAACAGAGTAGGACTTTCACCTACGTAACACCTATCTTTTTAGGATTCATTTATTTCGTTTATACTCCGTATCGTAAATACAATCCCTAATAAGAAAGAATTTCAACCATGCCTGTACATGGTTGAAATATAGCGACTGCCTGTCGCACAAA
>NZ_JAJCPX010000075.1:0-1898 GCF_020563125.1 Longicatena sp. 210702-DFI.1.196
TCCGTCTCCCTTAGTTAAAGATATGAACCCTATTTATCAGTCTACTTTTCCAATAAATCGGTAGTATATCTCTATTTCCTGTATTCTTTCGTTCTCCTCATTCGTTGTTGCTTCGTGAATGAGTATTTTTTCTATCATTGCATTTAATAACGGTGCTGTCAGTTCCTTTGGTACGGAATACTCCTTGATTAACTCAATCCATTTTTCAGCACCTATCATATCCTGTTCCATTTTACTTAATTCTTCTCTTAAGTCGGTTATCTGCTGTTCCAGTTCTATCTGTTCCTTTTGATATTTTCCCGACAGCATAATGAAGTTTCGTTCTGTTATCTTCTCACAGGCTCTATCTTCATACATTTTCGCAAATAAACAGTCAATCTCATTTTGTCGGTTCTCGGCTTTCTTCAAGGCACTTGCCTTTTTCTTCTTTTCCCGTATTCGCTCGGCATTACCGACTTTCTGTATCTTATGCAATACCTTTTCTTCGTCCTGCTGTACTGCCTTAGCCCAATACTGCAATCGCTCCAATACAGCTTGATACAGCACATCATAGCGGATATAGTGCATAGAACAATAGCCTTTGCCAAATTGTCCATAGAAACTGCAAGCATAATAACTGTAAGGCGTCTTATTTGCCTTATTTGTTGCAAATCTCATAGACCAGCCACAATCCGCACACTTAACAAGCCCTGCAAATATCGGCGTTGCCTTTTCCTTTGTCTGTCTACGCCTTGATTTTATCTGTTCCTGAACACGATAGAACACTTCTTTTTCAATAATTGGCTCGTGGGTATTTTCTACTCGAAACCATTCGCTTTCGGGCTTTCGCACTTTCTTCTTGCTTTTGAATGATACTGTTGACTGTCGATTATGAACGCTGTTGCCGATATAAACTTCACTTTTCAAAATTCCTTTGATTTGTGCAATCGTCCACTCATAACGCTTACTTTCGGGTTTGCCCTCAAAAATATGTGCAAAAGTACCATACCTTGTAAAATTCAACCAAGACGATGTCGGGACTTTTTCTTCTCGCAGTATTTTTGTGATTTTTGCACTACCGTAACCTTGATAGGCGAGAGAGAAGATTTTTTCAACAATCCATTTTGTTTCCTCATCAACCAACAGTTTCCCTTTGATGTCGGGGTGTTTCTTATATCCTAACGGAGCATAAGCCCCATAATACGCACCCTCTGCAAATTTTGTCTTAAAGGCTGATTTCACTTTACGGCTTGTATCTCTTGCCACCCATTCATTGATAATATTCTTAAATGGTGCAATCTCACTTTCGCCTTTTTCGCTGTCTACACCGTCGTCAATCGCTATGTAACGGACATTATGGCTGGGAAAATACAATTCTGTATATTGTCCTGTCATAATATAGTTTCTGCCAAGTCGGGAAAGGTCTTTTGTTACAACACAGTTGATTTTTCCTACCTCTATATCCTCAATCATTCTCTGAAAACTCGGTCTTTCAAAATTTGTTCCCGACCAGCCGTCATCAATATATTCATCAATGACATTCAAATGATGTTCTTTTGCATATAGACGCAACATACTTCTTTGTGTGGTAATGCTGGAACTTTCGCCTTGTAATTCATCATCTCGGCTCAACCTAAGATAAAGTGCAGTATTGTAAATCTGTTGTTTCATTGTCAGTTATCCTCCTTTATAACTAACCCGTGTTTACAATACCTGCTTGCAAGTAAAGTATAACACGGGTACTTTTTGCCATTCAATCTATTTCTTACAACTGCACCGAATTTATGCGATTGTCTGCTTTGCTTTCTCAAGCATAACATCAGTTAAAAGTTCTTCCATTGTCTTTCCCTTTTCGGAAAAATGCTCTTTTACAACAATCTTTGTCTTTCCTCTGTTTCCAATGCCACACTTGTTATTTT
>NZ_JAJCPX010000076.1:0-1821 GCF_020563125.1 Longicatena sp. 210702-DFI.1.196
ATAACTACGCCCCGAGGGATTTTCACCCTAGATATGTGGCATGCCCGCCACACACGAAAAGGCGAGCTCTTCCTACAAAAAGCTTGCCTTTTATTAATATTCATAAAGAACTTATAGCATAAAAGAAGGACTAACACTTAAATAAAATCGCAATAATATGAAAGAGAGACTGATTCTATTCTCATTTTATTTTTATAATACTTAGAGATACTAATCTCCTGCTATCTTTCTTGACTAGACAATTTATACTACTTCTGTATTATTGAGACGTAACCAGTCTTTTCAATCAATTGCTGGCCTTCATCTGATTGTATCCAATTGATCAATCGCATAAGATTTTTATTTTCATTCCCCTTTACATAAACCGCATAAAACGGACTTGTAATAGGGTAGATATCATCACGTATATGTTCTACCGTTGGGGCGACTCCATCAATCTGTAAGAGCTTGATTTTATTACTTTTTTTCATTGCCTGTGTATAAAAACGGAAAGAATACCCTATTGCATTATCCCGATTTTCATATTCAGCTGTTACGGAAATAATTGCCCCCATACCTGCAGGCACATCCTTTGTCATAGGTTTCATGATTGATTGACCATTCATAAACCGAATCAACGCTGATTGAGAACCACTGCCTTCAGGACGTTGGAAAGCACGAATCTTTTCATCCTTTCCCCCTACCTCTTTCCAATTAGTTATCTTTCCACTATAGATATCCCGAATTTGTTTACTGCTCAAATTTGTTACGGGATTATCTTTATTCACAAAAAAGACAAATGCTTCCTTACCAATCGGAACCTTAACCAATTCTTCCTTTTGCTTTTTAAACATTTCCTCCTGTTTTGACGAAGGAGCAGCCACAAAAATAAGATCTGTTTTCTTCTCTAATAGACGTTCATAGGCGGTAGGTGTTGTTGTGCAGCTAACGATTTCACTAACGTATGGATCATACTCATCCTTAGGATAAAGCGCTTGTACAAAGGATGCATAGACCGGATATAAGGCAGTAGCACCATCCAAACGAACAAGTTCATCTTTTATTTGAAATTGACTTTCCTTATTCAAAGTAGCTATTTTATAACTGTGAAATGGTTTATATTCACTGAGATTCACTTCTGTACCCTTAATTTCATAACGATTTTCCCACATATCATAGCCAAATGTAGCTAACAAAATCACAATGCATGATAAAAATGGTACTACCATAAAAAGCTGCTTACGAAAAGATAACCAGGCATGGCGTCGATAACGATAAAGAACCATTAACCATATATATACATATAGGATCAACATTGCCACAATGAGAAGGTATTCAATAAAAGGATGTGTCGTAGTCCATACGATACTTAAAAGAAAGATATATACAAATGGTAAAGTAAATAGCGTCGCAAGACACAAAGCTCCTATCAATGCTAATATCATAGTTAGCTCCCTTCTGCTTTTGCAAGTTTTTTTTTATTTTCGATAAACCAATAGGACATAGCAGTAGAAACATAAAAATCTGAGAATAGGAAAGATTTAATAAGGTGCAGCTGTTATCATCAATTTTATTATATCGGATATATGCTTAAAGACAAGGTAAATTAAGAAAGGTTTAGATTTCCATAGAAATCACAATATACGATTTCCCCATGAGGAATCTTCAACAAAAGATGTATTGATTATTGTATTGATTATATTAGGAGATGACTAAGTAATAGTACATGATAGGTAAAAGGGTTAGTAAGATTATTTCTGATAAAGCAGAAATAGTACAACTTCTTGTGATGCCATTGGTTTCGCTCACATAAGGAATGTGTTTGGATTTCTTTCTCTATAT
>NZ_JAJCPX010000077.1:0-1805 GCF_020563125.1 Longicatena sp. 210702-DFI.1.196
GAGGCTGTAACGAATAAGAAATAGCCTCACAAATAAAAATACGTCAAACTCATAAGAGAATGGCGTATTTTTTTTGGTATAATTTAACTATGGAAAACATCAATGTGTTCGAGTTAAATTATCCGTATCTGAACAATATGGATTATACTACACAACAGTTGATTTTACCACTGGATTTAGGAAAAAAGTTAAATTCTTCTGATCCGGTGTTCAGTTTTCTTAAAGTGATGGAAGGAGTAAATTGGAATACATATCTGAATCGACCTTCACATAAAGGTCGTGAAGAATACAATCCCTTTAAGATGATTAAAATCGTTCTGTTTGCGTTCATGAATAAAATTTATAGTTTGAGAGGTATTGAACAGGCCTGTAAAACGGATATCCGTTTTATGTATCTTATGGAAGAAGAAACACCCAGCCATATGGCAATTCAAAGATTTATTGAGAAATATCTGAAAGATTCTATAGAAAATATATTTAAGGATATTTTTGAATCTATCTGTACACTAGACGACGTTGATACAAAGACTTTATGTATAGATGGAACAAAACTAGAAGCAAATGCCACAAAATTCTCTTTTGTATGGAAAAAGACCGCGGTCAAAACAAGAGATAAAACATTTACACGCATCAATGATGAAATACAGAAACTGGAGAATACAGAACCTAAAGATACATGGGCACCGGAAGAATTAGATGTCATCCTTGAGGCAATATTATCGCAATGTAAAAAGCAAGGATTCTCTTTTGTTTATGGTAAAGGAAAGAGAAAAACGCCGATACAAAGGATTTATGATAACCTTGCGGACTATAGAGATACCTTAGAAAGCTGCCTGACCAGAATTCAGATATGCGGTGAAGGCAGAAACAGTTATTCAAAAACAGATCACGATGCGACAATGATGCATATGAAAGAAGACTACTACATGAAAACCGGAATCTTCAAACCGGGATATAATGTGCAGATAGGTGTATGTGATGAATATATAGCATACGCATGTGTTTTTCAAGAGCGCAGTGATCAAAAGACATTTATCAAATTCCTTGATCGGTATTTAGAACAATATAGAAAACTCCCAGCAGTCGTAGTCGCAGATGCGGGATATGGAAGTTATGATAATTATATGTATTGTCTAACCCATAATATAGAAGCATATATAAAATATAGCATGTATAGCAAAGAGAAAGAAAAGAAATACAAAAAGAATCTATATAATAAAGCAAACTGGATGAAAGACACAAGCGGCAGATATATCTGTCCGGCTGGACATGTATTCACATGTATATCAGAAAGGGTAGATAAACGTAGCAAATATATGAGAATCAATCAAAGTCATAGCTGTGGCAAATGTGAAACCTGTGAACAGAAGAATGTATGCACAACCGCAAAAAGAAATCGCATTATTACAGTGAATCCGATACTAAATGAACTTCAAACAGAGGCAAAGAAAAGACTAGACAGTGAAGAAGGAATACAGTTAAGAATGAAGCGGTCTATTGAAACCGAAGGAGCGTTTGGAGTTATCAAGACAGATAACAAGTATGACAGAATTCACAGAAGAAGCATAAAAAATGTGGAAATGGAGATACAGTTAGTATCTATTGGATTTAACTTAATGAAATATCACAATAAAAAGCAAAGACCAAAGTATTCAGCATAGAGAATAAAAAGGGGGAGATGTTTTTATAATGCCTTAAAACAAAGGTTTATTCCTTTATCTAAAAATAAGAGATATTTTTTCAGAACAAAGCATAGAAAAAAGAGGTGTAACCTCATAGACTTGTCAATTCAGTCTATTTCGTTA
>NZ_JAJCPX010000078.1:0-1752 GCF_020563125.1 Longicatena sp. 210702-DFI.1.196
AGATTATGATGAGTATTTTTGCAGGTATATTGTCGATATCTTGTATGACGTTGCCATTGGATGTGGAAAATACAACATTAGGGCTGTTAAAAGTAAGTGCGGCAGAAGATGATGGATATCAAGTTGTTGACTTTGATGCTTCAGATAGTATGGAAGGTGCAGTTGTTACGAAAAATGGTAGCCTTTATATGTGGGGACGTAATACGGATGGCGAAGTAGGGGACAATACGACGACTGCCAAACATGTGCCAACGCGCATTATGGGAGATGTCAAGGCGGTTGAAAAAAAAGAAAGGTCAACCGTTATTTTAAAAACAGATGGAAGTATATATACTAATGGATCAAATCGATATGGAGATTTGGGCATTTCAGCATCTTGGGATACTAAGAAACTTACACCAACTAAAATTATGAGTGATGTAAAAACCTATATACCGGGATCGGATTGTGCTGCTATAAAGAAAAATGGCGATCTGTATACATGGGGCGGTGATTCTTTATCTGCGATGACGGGCCAAGGAAGTAAAACGAGCACACCACCTAAAAAATTAATAAGTAATGCTGTGAAGTATAAAAGTTATAAATATTATACCGGTGCTTTATCTGCAACGAGCAATTTATACCTATGGGGAACTGGTGAAAATGGTCAGATGAAATTAGATAATGTGGCAGACTTTGACATAAAAGATCATTTCTGGGGTGTTTTAAAAAATAATGGTGATTTATTCTTATGGGGAGATAATTCTAATGGGCAAATCAGTAATGGAACGAATACGAAACAAGCCACACCAGTAAAAGTCATGAGTGATGTAGAGTCTTTTTGCATAAACGACAATCGTTCTGCCGCTATTAAAAAAGATGGATCTCTTTATATGTGGGGTGAAAACTTTTATGGTGAAATTGGTAATGGAAATGATATGGAATATGAAGTAACGAAGCCAGTAAAGATCATGGATAATGTAAAATCGGTTTCTTTATTTCAAAATATTACGGCAGTGATTACAAAAGATGATGACTTATATATGTTTGGTAATAATAATGACAGCTTAATAGGGAATGGGCAAACAATGGGAAATCAAAAAAAGCCGGTTAAAATATTATCAAACATTGCATCTATTGAGTTATCGATTAATAACGGTCTTGCTTTATTGAAAAACGGAGAAGTTTACACATGGGGATTTAATTATTTTGGACAATTAGGAAATGGAACCAAGACGGATTCTACTAAGCCAATAAAAGTTTTAACAAATGTCAAAAAAGCTAAATTAGTAGACAACTCTGTTTTAGCGTTGATGTATACAGGTGAGCTTTATGCGTGGGGTGAAAATGTAGGATATTTATTGGGGAATACAGGCTCTGTATCTACACCAAGTAAAATCGTACTGCCGAAAGTCAAAAGTCTTTCACAAGCAACAATGAGTAGTATCAATTCTGTGACCTATACAGGGAAAGAAATAAAACCTTCTGTCACTGTAAAATACGGTGACAAGGTCTTGCTGAATAATACGGATTATACAATCGCATATAAGAATAATACAAATGCCGGTAACGCATCGGTTATCATAACAGGAAAAGGAAACTTTACAGGCAGCATATCAAAAAGTTTTGTGATAAAGAAACGAAGCATTGAAAAGTTTTCATGTTCTATGGGAAGTAAATATTCCTATTCAGGTGGACAAATCAAACCATCCATCACCATAAAAGATGGCACAAAAACTTTAAAAAATGGAACAGATTATACAGTATCTTATG
>NZ_JAJCPX010000079.1:0-1663 GCF_020563125.1 Longicatena sp. 210702-DFI.1.196
GGGGCTCTAAATTAACGTAGGGTTTAAAGAAAAAACGCTCTAAATTATCATAGGGTTTTCCTATGAAGAAGGTAGGCTCTAAATTAATATAGGGTTTCAAAAAGGCAGTAGAAATGTTAGAAAATGAACATTTCGCTGCCTTTTATAATAGTCAAACAACAATTAATCATTATTTTTTATATTTTCCTCGTTTATGTCCTTTCATTTTTAATGGTACATCATAACCAGCCATATTAGGTTTGGCATTTTTGTTCATACAATACATACACCGATTTCTAAATCTAGCGAAATTAACATAGCCATTACCTGTTTTCTTAATGAGTTTAACGATAGAATTTCGAGATTCCATGATGCCATTCGATAAACGCTTACCATTTACTACAATAAATGAATTAATGATTTCATCATGCCAATTATTCAACATTTTGATTATCTCGATCATTTCAGAAATATTACAATCTCTTACTTCTTTCATGAATTCATGGAAGTCATGTTCCGCATTATCGTGATCACTAACCATGTTGAAACATAAGTATAGATTTTTAAATTCATATGCTGTTCTGAGCTCAGGCGATATGTTTAATAGTAGATCAAGAAGCTGCGGGTAATTGATATATCTTCGTAATCGTTTGTTATACCTGCGTTTATTTTCTCTTACTTCACCCGTAAGTAATAACCAATGAAAGTTTTTAAGCAGATAATAATCTATACAATCACTTTTTTTGCCTTTCATGATACGTATTCTTACCTTGTCTAATGCAGTATTGATATTTTTAATAACATGGAATGAGTCAACTGCAATAACAGCGTTCTTTAGTTTCATGTGGACAACATCACGATAAACACTATACATATCTATAACGACATACTTAACATTATTTCTTTCTTGAATAGGGATTCTATCAAAGTAATTCAAAAGAGAATATTTCTTTCTGTCAGGAAGCATATCGACCATTTCATGAGATAAAAAATCCAATAGAATACATACATATTTACTGTGGTTGTCCTTTAAAGCATATACCTCATCAATACAAATGATTTCTGGTAAAGGACTTTTAGGTATCCGTACATATAGATCAAATATCTCTTGTGCTTTGGTAGGAGATATGAAATTATGTCTGGCGACACTGGCAAAAGTAGCATTTGACTCTTTCAATTCATGTAAAACATTAAGAACGGTAAGATTACTGACAGAATGACCTAAGGGAATAAAAGGATTCTTCTCATAAAAAGTTTTTCCACAGTTATCACAAACAAGACGTCGAGCTCGATATTCAATTAAACATTTTTTTTGATTTAAAGCAGAATGTTTGATACGTTTTAATTTGTATTCTTTGATATGAGATGTAGAAGTATTACAAATAGGGCAAGAACAAGGAAAAGACTTTAAAGTTAAACAGATTATGAGAACATCGTTTTCAACATAGGAAGAAAGACTTGATATGGAATCTTGGGATAGATCGAGAAAATCTGATATAATATCCATAGTGGGAAACCACTCCTTTCGCTAAATGTTGTTTGACGATTACATTGTACAGCGAAAGGTTTTATTTTTATAAGAATGAACAAAAAGATTGACCCTACAATAATTTAGAGCCAACCTTTTACGAAACTCTATGATAATTTAGAGGTATCGCTTATCCCTACGATAATTTAGATATCC
>NZ_JAJCPX010000008.1:0-103256 GCF_020563125.1 Longicatena sp. 210702-DFI.1.196
ACGGAACCGTACGTACGGTGGTGTGAGAGGGTGATTTATTTCACCCTACTCGATTGTAGAAAAACAATAAAAAGTAATAAAAAGTAATAAAGAAATGATTGACAATAAGAAAAATTATACTATAATGAAGGCATAAGGAGGATGTGTGAATGAATCTGAAGGAAAACAACAGAATTACGACGTTAAATGAAAAAATGCTTCATCAGCCTCGTTATGTCAGCATTGAACAGGCACTGATCATTACGCAGACATATAAGGAACATGAGCAAGAACCTATCATCATGAAACGTGCACATGCTTTGTACAATGCGTTATGTCAATTGGAAATCGGCGTAGAACAGGAAGAATTAATAGTCGGGAATCGTACCAAGGGTGTACGATACGGGGTTGTTTTTCCGGAAAGCGGGATTTCCTGGGTAGATCGAGAATTAGAAACGATATCCACCAGACCACAGGATAAGTTTCATGTACGCCCTGAGGATATCAAAACATTTCGTGAGGTTATCGTTCCCTATTGGCGAGGAAAAAGTTTAGAGGATGTAGTCAAACAACGCTGTGGAGATGAAATATCTGCAATTGGCAAGGTCGTAAAAATCAATCAGACAGACCATGCCCAGGGGCATATTTGTCCCAATGTCAAAGAGTGGTTGGAAAAGGGGCCGAGCGGTTTATTAGAGGAGGCAAAACAGCAATTGGCTGTTTGCAAGGAAGAACAAAAAGTTTTTTATGAGGCAGTGATCTTAGTCATGGAAGGCGTAAAGAAGTTCTATATGCGCTATCATGATCTATTAGTATCAAGTGCATCAACTGCTGATGAAATATATCGCTCACATATGCTTGAAGTTGCGCGGATTTGTAAGAAATTGAGTGAAAAACCTGCTGAATCTTTCCATGAGGCCGTTCAATCTGTTTGGATGCTGTTTGTGGTTTTGCATATGGAAAGCAATGCTAGTAGCTTTTCTCCGGGACGTTTGGATAAAACGCTGTATCCATACTATGAAAAAGATATAAAACAAGGACGATTAGATAAAGAGAAAGCTTTGGAAATTATTGAATGTTTATGGCTGAAATTTAATGAGATTGTGTATTTGCGCAATCAACACAGCGCAAAATATTTTGCCGGTTTTCCGATTGGCTTCAATATTGCGATTGGTGGTGTAGATGCCCAGGGAAAGGATTATGTAAATGATCTTTCTCATCTATTCTTAGATGCACAAGAAGATTTAGGCTTACCTCAGCCTAATCTATCGGTACGCTTGCATACCCATACTTCAGATGAACTCTTGCATCATGCCATTCGCGTTGTGGCAAAAGGCAGTGGCATGCCGCAATTCTTTAATGATCAGGCAATTATACAAGAAATGGAGAAACTTGGTATTTCTCATGAGGATGCTATGGATTATGCCATAGTCGGCTGTGTGGAATTAACGACACAGGGCAATAATCTGGGGTGGAGCGATGCGGCAATGTTCAATATGAATAAAGTATTGGAATTGACCTTGCATCATGGCATTGATGTATTAACCGGTAAACAGATGGGTCCTGATTATGGTTCGCTAAGCACTTATCAAAGCTTTGAAGAATTAGAAGCGGCTTTTGAAAAGATGCTGTATCATTTTGAAGATCGCATGATTCCTTGTTGTGAACAGGTGGAAAAAGGACATATCGATATTCTTCCAACACCTTTTTTGTCCAGTGTTATTGATGATTGCATGAAGCAAGGCATGGATGTTACCGCCGGTGGAGCACATTATAATTTATCCGGTATTCAGATGATTCAGATAGCGAATTTGGCAGATTCTTTAGCAGCTATCAAACAGCTAGTCTTTGAAGAAAAACGCCTTTTGGCTAAGGATTTGGAAAATGCACTATATAACAACTTTGAAGGACAGGAAGTCATGCGTCAGATGTTATTGAATCGTGTACCGAAATATGGCAATGATGTTGCTTGGGTTGATGAACTCGGTATCAAATGGGCCAGAAAGTTTCGTGAGCGCCTGCGCTCTTATACGAATTATCGTAAAGGACCTTATCATAGCGGAATGTATACGGTCAGTGCGCATGTGCCGATGGGAGAAAATGTCGGTGCCAGTGCGGATGGACGCTTATCTATGACACCTTTAGCCGATGGTGGAATGTCTGCGGTCTATGGCAGAGATTTGAAAGGCCCTACTGCTGTGCTGAAATCTGTATCTCGTATCGATAACAATTTAACAAGCAATGGCGGCTTATTAAATATGAAATTCTTACCGGACTTCTTTAAGACAGACACCGGTATTCAAAAATTTGCGAATTTCTTGCGCTCCTTTGTAGCGTTAGAAATCCCACATGTACAATTCAATGTGGTGCGAAAAGAAGATTTACTGGCCGCGCAGAAACATCCGGAACAATATAGTTCTTTGACCGTGCGTGTGGCTGGCTATACGGCATATTTTACCGAATTGGCAGGTGAGCTGCAAAATGAAATCATTGCGCGAACAAGCTATGACAACGTCTGAATGTCGAGGCAATGTGTTTGATATCAAACGCTTTGCGACACATGATGGGAAGGGCATTCGGACAACGCTGTTTTTAAAGGGATGTCCCTTACGCTGTGTCTGGTGCCAAAATCCAGAAGGCTTAAAAAAAGAGCCGCAAGTCTTATATATGGAAAACAAATGTTTGCATTGCGGCAGTTGTGTACAATGCGCCAAGCATGGCGGTGTCACCATAAAGCAGCAGCATGTGTGCCTACAGCGAGAAGCGCAAGAAGATTGGGAACGCATTGTTGATGCCTGCCCTACCCGTGCGATGCAGTTTGATAGTCGCAGTTATACGGTAGAAGAAGTGATGGAAGAGCTATTAAAAGATGAAGTCTTTTTTCAAAGGGAAGGCGGTATTACAATTTCCGGTGGAGAACCTTTCTTACAGCACGAATTTTTGATTGAGATTTTAAAAGAATGTAAGAAAAAGCAGCTGCATACGGCAATTGAATCTTCCTTTTATACAAATTGGGAAATCATCCAACAGGCATTGCCATATCTTGATCAGATTTACGTGGATTTGAAAGTATTTGACAGTGCTTTGCACAAAAGCTATACTGGTGTTGACAATAAGCAAATTAAAGAAAACATCGCCTTTCTGTTACAGAGTGAGAAAAAAGATGTTGTAACCATACGTACACCATTGATTCCTAAACTTACCGCTAGACCAGACAACATTGCGGCTATTTCCACCTTTATCAGCAATTGCTATTCCAAGGTGCGCTATGAACTGTTAAATTACAATCCATTAGCAAAAGCCAAATATAGCTATCTGGATATGGAATATTGTTTTAATGAAAATCCTAAGCTGTATACAAATGAACAAATGGAACAATTTTATGCCATTGCCCAAACCCATGGCATCCAACAATTTATTAAGGAATAAGGAGAGAAAATAACATGAAAATTTTAGTAGATAACGCAGATCTTAAGGAGATTAAAAAGATTTATGAGGTATATCCAGTAGATGGGGTCACTTGCAATCCTACCATTTTGAAAAAGACTGGACGCAATCCATTTGAGGTATTGAAAGAAATTCGTGCTTTCATTGGGAAAGATGCGGATTTACATGTACAAGTCATTTCCGCCAAAGCAGAGGATATGGTGGTAGAGGCGCATAAGATTCAGGAAGTGCTTGGGGAAAATACCTTTATTAAAGTGCCGGTGATACCGGAAGGCTTAAAGGCAATTCGTCTGTTGGCCAAAGAAGGTGCAAATGTAACAGGAACAGCTATTTATAATCAAATGCAGGGATATTTGGCAGGGAAAGCCGGTGCTGCCTATGTAGCACCATATGTCAATCGTATTGATAATCTTGGCAGCAATGGTATTCAGGTTGCTAAAGATATTCATGATATGCTGAAGAAGGCCGGTTTAAAAACAGAATTACTAGCCGCAAGCTTTAAAAATTCCCAACAGGTGCTGGAATTGGCGAAGTATGGGTTAGGAGCTAGTACGATTGCTCCGGATGTTATTGAAGGCTTGATTAAAGTAGATGCCGCAAGAATTGCTGTTGATGTCTTTACAAAAGACTTTGAAGCATTGTGTGGAGAAGACAGTACGATGCTGGATGCGGCTAAATAAAAAGATAAGAAAAATACCTACTGTGTAACCAATATGGCAGTAGGTATTTTTTATCTAAAGTTATTTATAAATCATCGTTTTGTTCATGCGTATCTTTTGAATAGGTTTTTCCATCAACGTTAATTTCTGTATCAAACGTGATGTGGGAAACTCCGTAGGAGGGATAGGTTTGTACCAAAGCATCTGGGAAACTGTTTCCTGCTTGATACGTAGTGAACTCACGGTAAGGATAAACGAATGCATCATTGCGATATAGGATGTCTATATGCAATAGGCACTTTTCCTGATAGGGCGAGTCGTATTGCATGATAAAATAACTCTTACGTTTGTTTCCTTTTTTGAAAGAGAAGGATTCATCATCATAAATTTCACTGGCATAATGGTGTTTGTTCTCTTGATAGAGCTGTACATACTTAACCATGGTGTTATCTTCTTCCAGTTTTTGCATCGTCAATTGTGCTTTCATCATGGCAGTATGTGTCGTTGGCAATTGTTTCCAATCGATGAATCCTAAGATCATGATCGCACCATCCGTACTTCTAGCAGTCACACTGGTGAAAGGAAATGCAGGCAGCTCATCATAATGGATTTTTGTGGTTTTTACTTTGAAGTTCGTTGCCGTATTCAGAACAAGGGCATCTTCATTGCATAATTCTGCAGCAATAGCTTGTGGCATGCCTTTCTTGATTAGCGCTTTTTGTACTTGGGTAGAAGCTGGTGTTACTTCTTCATAGGACACGGTTTCATAGGTCATAAACATTTTGGTCATTCCATACACCCCAATGGCGAGAACGCTTGTGTAAATAAGAGCGATGGCGAAAAAGGATACATGAGGTTGTTCTGTTTCTATTTGGATATCGGCGTTCAATAATTGATGAATGGAGTGAAACAGCTGATATGCTATATAAATAAGCAATCCCAATCCTATGATGATGGCAATAATTCCAAATAGAAGAAAGAAATAACTTAGTAATACGAAAAGGATATAGAGCAGAAAAGCAATCCGTACGTTCTTCATAGGGTAGCGTTGTGTTAGCTGCGCATCGATATAAAGTGATTCTATCGCCTTTGAAAACTGTTGGATAAAATATACTTGTAACGCGATGGATACGATGGATAGCAGTAAGATACCATCCATATAAGGAGTAGCAGCTAAGCTTGTTTGTATTAGAAAGAGAATGGCCAATCCAATCTCGCTGAAAAAGGCATGCTGAAAGTATGCATTGTGTCTATGTAATGTCCATAGATGGTAGGTCATAAGGCCTATACCGATCAATGGTAAAAAAACATCCAGATAAGCAAATTGCACCGTAAACATCGTTAAGCATAAGCCTACAACAATGCGTCGCAGAATGTGTGTCGTATGTTGTTGATTTTCCATAATTTGATTCCCCCTTGCGCTTTATTGTAGCATATATGATTTTATATCCATAGATGGCTTAAGATATCTTAAGATGTCGCATAAAAAATCCCATAGCTGACTATGGGCGTATGTTTAATGGAACATATCTTTTTTCTTAAAGATAAAGGTGGCAATTACACAGGCAATAATGGCGACTAAGGTAGGGAACCACCATTGTGGAATTGGCAAACCTTCTACATTCATACCATAAAAACTGAAGATAATGTTTGGTATCGCCATGACGATGGTAATAACGGTTAATACTTTCATAACAATATTTAGGTTATTAGAGATGACGGAAGCGAAGGCATCCATCGTTCCTGATAGAATACCGGAATAAATATTACACATCTCGATTGCCTGATGGATTTCAATCATCACATCTTCTAGGATGTCCTGATCTTCTTCATATAGTTTGATCAGCTTTCCACGCATGATCTTATTGAGCGTAACTTCATCTGATTTTAAAGAAGTCGAGAAGTAAACAAGAGATTTTTCTAAGCCCAACATTTGAATCAATTCTTTATTTTTCATAGATTGGTGAAGATTACGTTCTGTTCTTGAAGATACGCGATCAATCTGACGCAGATAGATTAGGAAACGCTGTGAAATCTTCAACAGCAGCAATAATAAGAAACGCGTTTTAAGATCTGTATTCATCCCTTTAATACGACCTTTTGCCATATCTTCGATATTGAGATTATCATATAAAGAGATTGTTACGATACAACCCTTCATAATGATAACACCAAGTGGTAAGGTTGTATAAAGCAATGTATTTTCATCTGTATTTTCATCTTCATCAGCATTAGGATAATCGACAATGACAAGCGTTTGTCCTTCGTCTTCATCATGATCGATATGAGAACTTTCTTCTTCATCCAAACTCGCTTTGACGAATTCAGGGAGAACACCAATTTCTTGAATTAAATAATCACATTCTTCTTGGGTAGGCGCAATAGCGCTGATCCAGCATCCTTTTTCTGGTTTGTCGATTTTTTTGGTCATCGTGCCAAAAGTTTTGTAAAATTCAATCATACGTACCTCCTTTTTACAGGAGGCTGGTTTGTATACTGCCTCCTGTTATGTGTTTTCTTATCTTATTTTGACATGGGCTTTCCGGCTCTGGAGACATATACAACACCTTCTTTCTTCTTAGCTTGTTTATTATAGCACAGTTCGTTTCACTTGTGAGTGTCCTACATAACTTTTTTTATAATTTATATCCTATTTTAAAGGATAACCATGATAACCCAGCTGATTTCGTAATTTGTGTTTTCTTTTTCTATATGGTAAACTTAATAAAACAAAGCGATAAGCTAATTTGGAGGCGATATTTTCGATGGTGGATATTTCTGCTGTCGGCAACGGTAAATGGATAACGAGAATAGGGCATAAGGATGAATCATCCATTTTTATGTTACCTAATTTTGTCCTTGCCGTTAGGATTTTTATGCTTGCGGCACAAGGAGTGCTGTTTTTTTATGTTTATTGAAAGGAATGAAAAAAATGCGAGAAATACGTTTATTAAACATGGATGAAAAGGCGGATATCAAAACTATCTTATTAGCGTTACCTGATTGGTTTGGTCTTCCGAATTCTTTAGAAAGTTATGTAGTAGAAAGTCAAAAGCTTACTGTCCTTGGTTGTTTTGAGGAAACAAAGCTGATTGGTTTTATCACCTTAAAGCCAACGAGCGAGAAAACTTTAGAACTGTATGTGCTCGGGATTTTGCCGACCTATCATCGTCAGGGAATTGGCAACACCATGATGCAAGCGGTAGTGGCCTATGCAAAGACGCATGGTTATTATTATCTTCAGGTGAAAACATTGGCACCTGAGGCGAAAGATGAATATTATTTAAAAACCTATGCCTTTTATCGTTCGCTTAATTTTGTGGATGTAGAGGTATTACCATTATGGGATGAATGGAATCCCTGTCAAATGATGATTTGTAAAACGGAAGAAGTTACTTGTAAATAGGAAAAAAGCATATGGCTAGCGTCATTTGACAGCAATCACATATGCTTTTTATTTAGGATAATGAAAGTCTTTTAATAATAATAGATTTCGTTTTTTACTGCTTCGGCCTTTTCTTTACCTGCTAGCTTTTCAATGATAGCAAACGCAAAGTCAATTACAGCTGCTGCACTTCTTCCGGTGATCAGATTGCCATCCGTTACGGTATATTGATCTACATACGTGCCATTGAAATCTTCATTCATGCTAGTAAAGCAGGTGTAGTTTTTACCTTTTAAATACCCTTGACGGCCTAATATGGTCGGTGCTGCACAAATAGCGGCAACAACTTTATCTGCATCCATGAAGGCTTTTAAAATAGCCATGACGTTATCATTGGCTTCTAATTTCTGATAATGTGGTCCTCCAGGGAAGAACAAAACGTCATATGCATTCGGATCGATCGTATCCAGATCTAACAGATTGCTCATCGTGATATGGAAACGTCCGCATGCTTCTTTTGCGGATACGGCACTGATATCCATGTCAATTCCTGCTCTTCTTAATAAAGCAATGGTTCCTACAGCTTCTAATTCTTCATAACCATCCGTTAAAATACATAACACTCTCATAAAAATGCCTCCTTTTTTCAACATCATTATACGCCTATTTTTCATCAAGTGGGCAGTAAATGCATCTTTTATCAAAGAAGCACAGAGTACTATCTATCTGATGCAGGATAAGCAAATCATTTTCAAGAAAGAAACAGGGATATGCATAGCATAAAAAGGTCGTAAGCTGCCATCACGTCATCATTTTTCGTTTCACAAAGGAATACACTATAGCATAGGTGAGGTGTGGCTATGAACAAGCTTATGTACATCAATCAAGTGCTGAATGGCTTTGTCTGGGGCAAATATATGATTTTCTTTTTATTGTTTACAGGTATATGGCTGATGATCGTGACAAATTTTTTACCTTTTCGTAAGATCAAACTGATATTTCATAAGACCCTTGGGGCTTTAAAGAAAACCAATGCCCAAGAAGGTATTACACCTTTTCAAGCAGTATCGACAGCTTTAGCCGGTACATTGGGTGTTGGCAGTGTCGTAGGGGTTACCACTGCTTTGACCATGGGAGGACCAGGTGCCTTATTTTGGATGCTCATCAGTGCCATCCCCGGTATGATGAGCAAGTATGCAGAGATTGTCTTGGCAATTCACTATCGTGAAAGAAGTGAAGACGGCAGTTATATCGGAGGTCCGATGACGACGCTGGAACATGGCTTGCATCTGCGATTTTTTGGTGTTTTATTTGCTGTATTTTGTGTGTTTGCCTCTTTTGGGATAGGTAATCTGACACCGGCTAATACGATTGCCCACACCTTGCAAACGTATCTGCCTCTTTCCCCTATGCTTATCGGTATTGTATTGGCATTGATCATCGGCATCATCATGCTAGGCAAGGCGAAAGGAATTATGCGTTTTAATGAAATAATCATTCCCATCATTTCGATTGGCTATGTGCTGGCTTGTATCTATTTACTGCTTCTGCATATGGATGAATTACCACATGTCTTCACGCTCATCTTTGATGATGCCTTTGATTTCATGAGCGCGGCCGGAGGTATCAGTGGCTTTGCCATTTCCCGGGCAATGCATTATGGCATATCGCGCGGCGTATTTTCTAATGAGGCCGGTATGGGAAGCTCTCCCTTATCACATGCCGCTGTTGTAAATGTGAATGCAGTGGAACAGGGCTTTTGGGGCATATTTGAAGTATTCTTTGATACGATTATCGTCTGTACATTGACAGGTCTTGTCGTTTTATCCAGTGATGCATGGGGCCAAAGTCTGGAAGGTGTTGCCTTGACCGTAGCTTGCTTTGAAGAAGGGTTTGGTTCTTTTGGTGGTATGCTGTTTGCCATTGCCATCATATCCTTTGCTTTACCTTCGATCTTAGGATGGTACTACTATGCAATCACCTGTCTTCATTATTTATTCAAAACACGTATTATGATTGTTTGCTATTCACTGCTCTTTCTTGTTTTGCTAATATATGGCTGTGGTATGGAACTGGGCTTTGTTTGGGAAGTCGCAGATACCTTAAATGGTCTTATGGCCATACCAAATCTGATTTCACTAGTGCTTTTATATAAAACTGTGGTAAAATTAACGAAAGAATACTTGCGCGTTCATAGGAGTGATTAGATGAAGATAGTAATTGCCTGTGATTCCTACAAAGGATGTATGACTTCACGACAGGTAGCCACACAAATTGAAAAAGGTATCCACCGTCTGGATACCTCTATTGAAACGGTATCCTACGTGATTGGTGATGGGGGAGAAGGCACGGTTGCGGCTTTTCATGAAACCTGTCATGGCATAAAACAGCCGGTACAGACCAGTGATGCGTATGGTAAAAAAATCATGAGCGAGTATACCATCATTGAAGATGGCCGTTGTGCGGTGATTGAAGTGGCGAATATTATCGGCTTGAATATGCATGAAAGAGAGCGCAGAGCACCATTTTTTGGCAGTAGTTTCGGTGTCGGCACGGTTATTTTGGATGCTGTAGCAAAAGGCTGTAAAAAAATCATCATCGGCTTGGGAGGCAGTGCTACCAATGATGGCGGTATGGGGCTGTTACAAAGCTTAGGCGCGCGTTTCTATGATATGAATCATAAATATTTATCTCCGCAAGCGATGAATCTGGAAAAGATTCGTTATATTGATTTGAATCGTTTAAATAAATTAGAAGGTATTGAATTGATTGCGGCTTGTGATGTGAAAAATCATTTGTTGGGGGAAAATGGGGCAACTTATGTTTTTGGGAAACAAAAGGGCTTTTTTCCTAATCAAATCAAAAAGGTGGATATGGCGATGCAGAATTATCGCGATCAGCTTTATCGTTATACCCATGTGGATATTGATACTTTTGAAGGCGGTGGAGCTGCCGGAGGAATTGGTGCTGTATTGATAGGCATTTTGCAGGCGAAGATGATGCCCGGTATTGAGTTGTTAATGAGTTATAGTGACATTGAAGATCAGATACAAGATTGTGATCTGGTCATCACCGGAGAAGGACAAAGTGATCGTCAGACGATGTATGGCAAAGTGCCGGCTGGTATTTTGAAAGTGGCCAAAAAACATGATAAGCCAATTATTTGTATCAGTGGAGCCTTAGGCATTGGTTATATGGATCTATATGAGTTAGGCTTTGTTGGTATTTATAGCATTGCCGATCGTGCCATGACGTTTCAACAAGCTTTAGAAAATGCACCCGAAAAATTAGAATTAGCTGCATATGGCATTATGCGGACAATTTGGTATTTTAAAAATCATTCTTGAATAGAGAAGGTATAAGCAAATAATGAAAGGATTCTTATGAAAATACGGAAATGGCTGATGGTCATTGGCAGCTTACTATGTAGTCTATTGCTTCTTATATGGGGAGTACAATACTTCTTTCATGATCATCTATCTTCCTATGAGATAACAGATCTAAGTAAAAAGGAACAGCGATTGCTTAAGACTTTTTATGCGAATGATCATATCGTCAAAGGGGAATTGTTTGATATTGCATACGATTATTTTTATACATATGATGATTATCAAATAACATTGTTGAAAAAAGTGGATGGAACTATCCATGATCTGACAATTTCTGTCTTTGCTTATCAGCAAGACAAAGAAACTATCAAAGTGATGGGTCGTTATCCTTTAAATCAAGTATTTCAAGATGATCTCATGCAGGATATTATGCAAACACCACATGTCTGGAAGATGAAGGGCAGAAGCCTGTTTGATGTCGCTAATCGACACATGAGTAATCGTATCAAGGTAGTAATTGCATATCGTGATGGTAAAGAACAATTTATGCTGGAAGCACCACACATAGCAATAAAGCAGCTTGTAAAGCGAAAGATAGAAAACGGACAACCATTGCAAATCAGCTATTTTCAAAACAAAGAGAAATTATTAAAAGGCGATACTGTTTGGGATAATGAATATACAGATATGTATAAGTATTTGATAGGATTGTTTTATTCATCATTTCCAACCTATCAAAAAGAATTGGATGTGATCTTTCCCCGCTATCAAAAAGAGCGCGAAGAAGATTGTTTGCGCCTCTTGCAGTTGGCTTTGATCACGGATGAACAATACGCAAATAGCGTAAAGTATTATGATGATATTAACAGTACCCAAACCAAGCGTTGGATCTTGCAGAAATTAGACTCGATGGAGCCTATCATACGCCAAGCATATACAGAACAATCGACGAATGAAAATACATTATGTTTTCTATTAGAACTGAAACAGCAGGTGTATGAAAGATTAAACGATCAAAAGAAAGCCAAAGCGTATGCGAACGAACTGGCAACCTTAAAGTAAACTGGTTGAATGCAGAAAAAACGTTATATAATATTATGGTAAAAAACAGGAAGTAGGATAATCATTCACGCTCTGCTTGTGATGTTCTACTTCTTTTTTTATCCATCACGAAGCAATGGAAGGATGAGAAAGAAGTCTTTTCGATTCATCGAACTCCTTCAATTTTCATAAAAAGTGTTTACAAGCATAGAAAAATGACATATAATAGGTTTGCAAAACATATGAACAATTGTTCATATGTTAGAAAGTTGAGGATGCATGTGATGGCAAAAGAAAAACTAGAATGTGAAGAACGGCAAATCCATGAAGATGCCATTGCCAGAATCAAAGCGGACATGCTGAGTGTGGAAACGGGGAATGAATTATCTGCCTTGTTTAAAATGTTTGCGGATCCCACCAGATTAAAGATATTAGGTATGTTATTTAAAGAAGAGCTTTGTGTTTGTGATATTGCTTTTCTTTTAGATATGACACATTCCGCAGTATCACATCAGCTATCGGTCTTACGGCAGAATCGTTTAATTAAATATCGCAGAAGCGGGAAAAATGTTTTCTATTCTTTAGATGATGCACATATCCAACAAATCTATGATGCAGGTTTAGCGCATATCTTAGAACATTAATGCTAAATACAATTGGAAAACAATTCGCCCATCCCAATGGCATATGTGGCAGGTTAGCAACTAAAGTAATGAATCTTATGAATCATAAGATGTATGATATGGTACTCATGCATCTGCAAACTACAGAAGCAAGAACGATTTTAGATGTTGGCTTTGGCAATGCGCAAGTACTTAAAAAAGCATTGCGTCTTCATTCTGGCACATACTATGGAGTAGAGATCAGTGAAACAATGATTAAAAAAGCCCGGCAGGATAAAGCTTTGCAAGGCACGGAACTAGTATATGGAAAGGTCGAAGAACTGCCGTTTCAAGATGAAATGTTTGCGTATCAATATAGTATCAATACGATATATTTTTGGGAAAGTCTGGATCAAGGGTTTCAGGAACTATATCGCTGTGGAAAACCTGACAGCATTTGTGTGATTGCTTTTTATTCAGCATCCTGGCTGAAACGCAAACGAAGGCTGTTTCCCATGTTTCATTGTTATGAAAAAGAAACGATCCTACAGAGCATGGAAAGTAATGGTTTTACAAAGGAATCCCTATTAACAATGGGGAAAGACAAGGGGTATTGTCTAATCGCGCGTCGTAAATAAAGGAGGTAGAGAGAATGCAGAAGATTTATGTCTTAGAAGGCTTGGATTGTGCAAATTGCGCAATGAAAATAGAGCGACAAGTAGCAAAAGTTAAGGGGGTACAAGAGACCAATGTGGATTTTGTCACAAAGAAGTTATATGTAGAGTATGAAGATGCGACAATAGAGGAAGCAATCCTTTCTACAGTGACAAGCATTGAACCTGAGGTTGTACCACGTGAAGTTAAGCAAAAGAAATCGATGGAAAATAAATCGCAGAAACATGTACATGCACAGGAAGACAGCTGTTGCGAACATGCACATTCTCATGACGAGGAACATGAACATCATCATGATCATGATGGTTGTTCTTGTACACATGCACATGTAGAAGAAGTACGGGAACTGCAAGGGGCAGACAAGTTGTATCTTACAGGGTTAGATTGTGCAAACTGTGCGGCCAAAATAGAACGCCATGTAGCGGGCATGGAAAATGTAGCTGATGCCAGCTTGAACTTTTCAAATGGGATCTTATTTGTTCAGATGAAAGATAAGATGAAAAAAGAAGAAACGCTGATGAAAATCATGGAGGTAATACCAACCTTAGAAGATGGCGTTCTTGTGGAAAAAGAAAAAAAGGTGCAAGAAATGGAACCCCAATATAGTATGTTTTCTTTTCGCAACAATGCTCAACTGTATAGTGGAATTTTCCTTTTTCTTGTAGGACTTTTCTTTCATGAAACAGCTTATAGCGTATGGATTTTTCTGGCAGCCTTTGTGTTTGCCGGTGGTAAAGTTGTTATCACAGCTATGCGTAATGTGTTAAAAGGTGAAGTGTTTGATGAAAATTTTTTGATGAGTATAGCAACCATTGGCGCCTTTGCGATACAGGATTATGAAGAAGCTGTTGCGGTTATGATTTTTTATGAAATCGGTGAGATGTTTCAATCCTATGCCGTAAATCGTTCTCGAAAATCCATATCTTCCTTAATGAATATTCGCGCCGATTATGCAAATGTGCTTGATGGAGAGCAGGAAATCAAAAAAACACCGGAAGATGTCAAAATCGGTGAGCTCATCCTTGTGAAACCGGGAGAACGCGTACCATTGGATGGGATAATTATAAAAGGAAGCAGTGCGTTGGACACGTCAGCATTAACCGGAGAAAGTATGCCTCGCGATGTCCATATAGATGATGAAGTGTTGGCTGGGGTTGTCAATTTAAGTGGTGTATTGACCATGAAGGTTACCAAACCATATGGGGAATCAACGGTATCTCGTATTTTAGAGCTAGTGGAAAATGCCAGCAGTAAAAAAGCACCAATGGAGAAATTCATCACCAAATTTGCCAGAGTCTATACACCAAGTGTTGTTGCTTTAGCAGTTGCTTTGGCGATATTGCCTCCTTTGTTTAGCAATCAAATTCATGTTATGGATATGCTGGAAAGTGCTTTGACATTTCTGGTTGTCTCTTGTCCTTGCGCATTAGTAGTATCCATTCCATTAGGCTTATTTGCTGGAATCGGTGCTGCCAGTAAACAGGGAATCTTGATAAAAGGTGGTAATTATTTAGAAGCATTGCAGAATATTGATACTGTGGTATTTGATAAGACGGGAACGCTGACCAAAGGTGTTTTTCGCGTTGTAAAGGTCGATGCACAGCAAGGCAGTAAAGAAGCATTGCTGCAACTGGCGGCATATGGTGAATATCATTCTTCTCATCCTATTGCCCTGTCTATCAAAGAAGCTTATGGAAAAACGATAGATGCATCTTGTCTAGAACATTATGAAGAAGTTGCCGGTAACGGCATACAGGTTACCATTCATGGAGAGAAGGTATTGTTAGGTAATGAGAAACTGATGCGGACACATGGCATATCGACCGTTCCATGTCCGACACCGGGCACCATCATTCACATAGCGAAAGAAAATGTGTATCTTGGCTATGTGCTGATCAATGATGAAATGAAAGAAACAAGTAAACAAGCAATTCAGGAACTAAAACGAAATGGGGTCAAACGCTGTATCATGTTAAGTGGAGATCGCAAAGAAGTTGGCGAACATGTGGCAAAAGAATTAGCATTGGATGAAGTGCATATGCAATTGTTGCCAGCGGATAAAGTAGCACGAGTTGAGGAATTGCTGCAACAAGAGGATGCCAAACATAAACTGGCATTTGTCGGTGATGGTATGAATGATGCGCCTGTGTTGGCCCGTGCGGATGTCGGTGTTGCTATGGGTGGTATCGGAAGTGATGCAGCCATAGAAGCAGCGGATATCGTGTTAATGAAAGATGATCCACTTGCTTTAAGTGAAGCAATTCGGATTGCCCGTAAAACGATGTATGTACTATGGCAAAATATCGTTTTCTCTTTGGGTGTTAAAGGAATTGTATTAGTACTGGCAGCTCTTGGTATTGCCAATATGTGGATGGGCGTTTTTGCGGATGTTGGTGTCACCTTGCTTGCTGTCTTAAATTCGATGCGGATATTACGTATGAAAAAGAAATAAGAAAGCAATATGAAAGATGTAATCAAAAAAACAGATTGCATCTTTTTCCTTTATCCAAAGCAGCAGGATGCAAAAGATTAAAGGAAAAATGTTATTCCTTGGAAGATGATGTAACTATTTGTAATATTCTATGTGAAATTATGGAAAAGATTGCAAGAGGGAATTGATTTTTGTTATAATGGGGTTTCCATTTATATGTAATTGAGGTGATGATATGAAAAAAGTTATCATATGTTTGTTTACCTTCGCCTTGGTGATGACAGGATGTGTCAGCACAACATCGAAAAAAACCAATTCTGAAAGCAAGGTTATAGAAATTGGTGTGGATGATGCCATCGCAAAAATACAGAAAAAGCAAAGCTTTGTCTTGTTGGTAACCCGTAAGCAATGTGAATATTGTGAAGCTATGCTAGAAATGCTTAAGGATACCATAAACGATCATAACTTGGTCATTTATGATACGATCATGCGAGATGATACAGTGGAGCATCTAAATGAGGATGTGGATAAGTTAAAGGCATATCTGGATCGTCCGGATCAGACACCGCATTATTATTACATCAAGAATGGCGAAGTTGCGGATGCGCAAAAAGGCTACACCCAATTTCAACCGGATCGATTTTGGGAGTGGGTCGCTAAGAACGATTTAGAGGGTATGAAATAGTGTGCAATAAGAAAGATACGCATTTTAGATGATATGAAATGAAAGAAACTGTGAAAATTTTCTAAAACTATTGATAATTTCTTTCATCACCAGTATAATATATAAGAATACGTAATGAGATCCTTTTTGATTTTAGAAAGTGATGTGTGAAGATGAAGACATGGAATGAGGTTTATGCAAACGCAAAATCACAGTGTGCCAAATGTCGATGCTGTCCTGTTTGTGATGGCAGAGCCTGTCGCGGTGAAACTCCGGGTCCCGGCGGAAAGGGCAGTGGCAGCGCCTTTGTGCGAAATAGTGAAATGTTGAAAAAGATTTTGATTCAGATGGATACAATTACTTCCAATGAAGAAATTGATACAGCTTCCGATTTTTTCGGACATCCGGTAGCTTTACCGGTGTATGCAGCACCAATCAGCGGTATTGAACAAAATTATGGCGCTAAGATGCGTGATGATGATTATACCAGAGAACTGGTTGAGGGTTGTCTGCAGGCAAATACATTAGCATTCACCGGTGATGGTATGCATGATGAAATGTTTAAAGGACCAATGGAAATTGTAAAACAACACAATGGATATGGTATCCCGACCATCAAACCATGGCAATATGAGCATATGAAATGGCGCATTGAACTGGCAAATGAAGGAAATGCATTGGCCATTGCTTCCGATATTGATGCCAGTGGTCTTTCTAACTTGCGAAACAGTGTGACGCCCGTTGGTTTTAAAAGCGTAGAGGATTTAAAGGAAATAAAAGCCATGTGCAAGGTGCCCTTTATTTTAAAAGGCATTCTCAGCGTAGCGGGAGCGCGCAAAGCTTTGGCAGCTGGGGCAGATGGAATCATCGTTTCAAATCATGGTGGACGTGTTTTAGACGATAGTCCAAGTGGTATTGAAATGTTGGAAGAAATCGTAAACGTTGTGGATGGACGTATGAAAGTCTTTGTGGATGGTGCATTCCGTAGCGGTAATGATGTCTTTAAAGCATTGGCATTAGGAGCTGACGGTGTTCTGATTGGCCGCCCTGCATCACAAGCAGTGATCGGCGGCATGGCAGAAGGTATCCGCATTTATATGGAAAAGATTCAGCTTGAATTAAAAGAAGCAATGGCAATGTCCGGTTGCAAGAGCATTCAGGATATTACCAGAGATAAAGTTATAGTTACATTTTAAATAGGAGGACGACTATGAGTTCATTTGAGAATAATGCCTTTTTCTGGCAAAAATTAGATACCTTGTATCTATCAAGCAAACTGGTCATTGACCGCCCACGCAACACTTGTCATTACAAGTATAGCAATATGATTTACCCTGTTGATTATGGATATTTAAATGATACAACAGGTTCTGATCAAGCACCGATTGATGTATTTAAGGGCAGTGAAAAAAGCAATCTGGTACAGGCGGTTGTTATCAGTGCCGATATCCTGAAAAAGGATTGTGAAGTAAAATTATTGATTGGCTGTAATGAAGAAGAGGAACATGATATTTTAGAGTTCCTGAATCAGACAGAGTTCCAAAAAGCGGTATTGATTCGCAGAGGAAACGATGTTCCAGAATGGGCCGTTAACGATTAAGCTGACATGTTCAGCTTCTTTTTTTGTTAAAAACGAAAGCGCAATAAGAAAGCGTCATCCCTTGAAAGGTATGGATAAAAACCTGATTTCATATACTGAAGCAGGAGGGATGCATATGAAAAAGATCATTTGTTTATGGCTTTGTCTTTTTGTTCTATGCGCGTGTACAAAACCAGGAAGTTTTGAAGATGGGAATATAGATATGGAAAAAGTCATAGAGGAAATAAATGAAGAGATTGCGGATGGTCATTGGAAGATGGGATTGTTACAGGATGAAGCGCTAAGCTTACAGGAAGTAGAGAAGCAATATCATATGGATATGACACAAATCAAGGATTGCCGTGTTCAACAGGCACTTATTCCGGCACAATTGAGTGAGGTAGCCCTGTTTTTAGCCAAACCCCAGGCAGATACCATGCTGAAAAAAGCTATTCAAGAACATAAAGAAGATTTGAAGCAGCGCTATGCGGGGATACTCATGGATGGGAATACGCTAATAGATTCGGCATTGCAAGGGCGCATTGGGCAATATTATTATTTTGTTCTTGGTGAAGACGCAAAAAAGGTGGTACACTATATGCAGGAGATAAAGTAGGTGTGAGCTATGTACAAAATAAAATGTTTGTATCGTGAATTCACTTCCTTTGAAGGGAGCCTTTTTAAATACTCGCTCTCTTTTTCTCTTTTATTAGCACTGGCTCCATCTTTGCTGATATTTGCATTGATGTTTAAATTCGCTTATCTTGATGATACGATCATTCTCAACTTTATCATGAATTTTATACCGGATGGCAACTTGGAAACGATCAATCAGCTGTTTCAGTTTTTTACGAGTAAGGATTATAGTATCTTATCCTTTATCGTTACGATGTGTGTTTCCTTTTATCTGGCAAGTCGCAGTATTTTTTCTTTTCTTTTGATTAGCGCATCTCATGAAGAAGTCGATGTTCCAAAATGGTCGATTCGTATTAAATCAGTCGTACTCTTTGTCAATCTGGCAATTATTATTGTAGCTGCCATTTTTATTGCGACAAACTTTTTAGAATTTCTCCCACTGATTTCTTCTTTGATCATGCTGATGTTCTTCTATATGATGTATCGGGCATTGAGTTTTCGCCGTCATGATTGGAGCTTTGGGTTATTGGGGGCAATGTTTTCGACGATTTGTATTATGGGATTGGCCACGTTATTTGTAACAATTGTAAAATATTTTACATCTTATCAAGACGTGTACGGACCATTGGCATCCCTTGTCACATTGTTGTTGGCAATTTATCTGATTTCCTGTATCATATACTTCGGATTCTGTTTGAATTTGGTGATGGAAGAAACATATGGTCGTGAAGCAGAATTGCCAATGAAAAATGAACGCATCTTTCACTGGGCACGAACCATCAGTGATAAAATAAAAGAAAAGCTATAAGAAATAGAGGTAAACATATGAAAGTAGTAATTAAAAAAACGGGAATCAATGGGGAAGGTATCGGCTACATTGATCGATTGCCGGTATTTGTAGCAGGGGCATTGGTTGATGAAGAGGTTGATATTCGTGTGGTAGAGCGTAAAAAGCGTTATGCCATTGGAGAAGTAAACCGCATTATAAAGAAAAGTAAGGACCGTATACAACCGAAATGTCGTATGCAGCATATCTGTGGAGGCTGTCCTTTGATGATCGCTCGCTATCCACGGCAATTGGAATATAAAAAAGATGTGTTGAAACAGTCTTTGATCAAATATGCACAGGTAAATCCAAGAAAAATACAGAATGTCTTACCGAGTGCAGATATATTTGGCTATCGCAATCAATTTAAGATGCCTTGCGCGATGGAAGAGAAGCGTTTGGGAAGCGGATTGTTTATGCCCAATTCAAATTATTTTATTGATATCCGCCGTTGTTTTGTACATGAAGATGAATTAGAAAAAATGCGCGCACGTATTATGGATATATTAAACGCTGATGGCTATCTTGGCTATGATCACCATCAGAAAAGTGGGATTCGTAATCTAGTCGTACGAGGATTTGACAATCGCTATCAATGTACGATCATTACCGGAGAAGATGAATTGTTGCCTCAGACAATTGATAAGCTGATGCGCTTACCGGGCATGTACAGCTTGTGGCAAAGCATACATACGATTAAGAAAACACCGGAAATTTTTGGTCCGAAAATGATTTTTCTGGCAGGGGAGAAATTATTGCCCTTGCATCTGGATGGTTTGGATTTGGAAATTTCACCTCGTTCATTCTTTCAGTTAAACACCAAACAGGCAATTCAGCTATATCGCACCATTGCGTCCATGATTTCAGGCAATCATGAATTCATCGTTGAAGCTTATAGTGGAATCGGTGCCATTTCTTTATACCTTAAGGATAAAGCAAAAGAAATCATCGGCATTGAAAGCATTAAGGATGCTGTTGTAAATGCGAATCGCAATGCGAAAAAGAATGGCTGTGCACATGTGTCTTTTGTGTGTGATGATGCGGCCAATAAGCTTGTCTATTTATCGAAAAAGCGTACAATTGACGTATTGGTTGTCGATCCGCCGCGCAGTGGATTGGATGATGCGATGTTGGAATGCATCTTGCGCAGCAAAATTAAAGAAATCGTCTACGTGTCTTGTAATGCAGCAACGCTTGGGAAAAATTTGGCAGTATTGCAGAGTTGTTATCATGTGGAAAAAGTAGTACCGATTGATATGTTCCCACATACTCCTCATGTGGAAACAGTAACGTTATTAAGACGAAAAGAAAGACGTAAATAAATAAAAATAGATAGTAGGTATCTGCGTAATAGACTATGAGAATTTGCCTGATTCTTCTAAAGGCATATATTGATAATCAAAATTGTAAGTTTATATTTTGAAAAACAAGGGCCTTTTTATGTAAATCGAATTGATTCATAAAAAGGTTAGTGCGCCATAGTAGGAGAGAATTTGCACCCACCATAAGTGAAAAAACGTTGATGATCCTACATAATTTTCATATCGAAGGCATATTAGTAGATAATTTTAAGCTATATGCGCATTTATCCAAAATAATTCTGCACCTATGCATGGTGCATTTTTTTGTCATTTTTTCCTGCACCATAAAACGTGCATTTTTTTATATGTGAAAAATATTGCTCTCTTCTTACAATAAGGGCAGAAAGGAGATGAATGAATGTATCAGAAAATTTTTGAAACCGGTATACAGGTCGTCAAAAAAATTCAATCCACGCAGCAAACTGCCATTGAGCAAAGCGCGCAATGGATTGCAGAAGCCTTCCTAAATGGACATACCTTTTTTGTCAGTGGCAGTGGGCATTCTCATACGGTTTGTGAAGAATTTTATGGCCGTGCCGGAGGGTTAGCGTTTACGGTACCCATCCTTACCAATGAATTGACCATGACGGAACATCCTACCAAAAGTTCTTATATCGAAAAATTATCCGGCTATGCAGCGATTCTTTGTGAACTTTACCATATTACAAAAGATGATGTTCTTGTCATTGCTTCAAATTCGGGGCGTAATGCATATCCGGTTGAATTGGCACAATGTGCAAAAGAAAAAGGTGCTCGTGTCATTGCGATTACTAGCATCAAGCATTCTTCGGCAACGACATCACGAGCAAAAAGCGGTAAGAAGCTGATGGATATCGCGGATATTGTGATTGATAACTGCGGAGAATTAGGTGATGCCTGTTTAGCGGTAGAAGGATGTAATGTTGCTATGATGCCAACCTCCTCGATTGCGAATACGTTCATCGTTCAGGCAATCAGTGTGTTAACAGCACAATATATTGCTGAAAAAGGAGGAACTCCACCTGTCTTTATCAGTCTAAACGGATTAGCAAAGCAAAACATTAACGATGACCTTTATCAAAAGTATACACGTCTTTACTAACATAGCATGCGTCATAATAAAATTTGCACGAATATAGGTGCAACGATTTACATATCGCTGTAACCTAATCTATCTTAAAATAATAGTGGAAACGTTATATTTTAAATGGAGAAAACGATCTTTTCCGAAGTAGTGATATGAAAAGCGAAGGAGGTAGCACATGATCAAAGTATTGCGTGTAGATGATCGCCTGTTGCATGGACAGGTTGCACAAAGCTGGACATCCTTTTATCATATTGACAAAATTTTTATCATCAATGATGAAGTGGAGAATGATGAATTTTCTAAAGTCACATTGAATTTAGCGAAGCCTAAAAATGTTGAACTGCTGTTTTATGAACTTGCTGCATGCCGAGATGCTTTATTAGATGCCTTAGAAAATGATGATCGCGTGATGGTCATCGTTGAAAATTTCAGTGATGCTTGGCAGCTTCATGAGATATTACCTACGATTCACTCTATTAATGTGGGTGGTTACCGCAATAAATCAGATAAAGAAGCCATAGTATTGAATCGTTTTGTGATTTTGCGCAAGGAAGATATTGAAATTTGTCAGCGGCTCATGAACAAAGGTGTTAAGTTGGAAATTCGTCAAATACCTGCAGAAAAGGAACAATTGATAGATCTAAGTGAGGTCAGACATGGAACAGGATAATACGATCTTGATCGTAACACATGGAAACATCGGCAAAGAGTTATTGGATAGTGCCTCCATGTTTATAAAAATTGAGCAGCAAGTCCATGTTATCGGACTTTATGCGGATGATGATATAAACGATGTTCACAAAAAAGTAGAAAACTTTATATCGCATCACGCCGCTGTCTTAATTTTAACCGATTTGCTGTCCGGGGCGACAACACGCATAGCTGCATTATCCTTGCAATATCCACAGGTAGAGGTTATTACGGGTATGAATCTGGTAATGTTGATTAGTGCCATTCGTGAAAGCTTAAATTATGATGTAAAGACATTGGCTGCTGTCGTGAAAAAAACAGCTGTAGAAGATATCGTAAATGTTCGCAAACGAATAGATGATGAAGAATAAACAGGAAGGAGAGAGGCACTTGTACGAGATGCTGATACTATCGCATGGTGCTTTAGCAGAGGGGTATCATCAGACGATGAAAATGATTTTAGGTGAGGAACCGGATATAACATACTGCGCACTTGAAGAGGATGATTCAAGTGAAGATTTGGAAAAGAAAATTCACACCTGTATCCATTGGCAAAATTCTATGCCATTGCTCGTATTAGCAGATATCTACAGCGGTTCACCTTGCCGCAGTGTTATTACGCAGTTATTTTCCAGTTCAAAAAAGAGTTATTTAATAGCCGGCATCAGCCTGCCTCTTGTTATGGAAGCGTATTTACAAAGAAATGGGGAATTATCACAAATTGTGGACAATCTCATTTCCGTTGCAAAAGAAAATGTGATTAATGTGAATGAGTTATTACTGAAAACAAAACAAAATATGGAAGACGAGTAAAGGAGAAAAAGGAAATGGAAATTAATTTTCTACAAATTATATTGCTATCGCTTTATGCATTTATTGCTATAAACGATGCGATTCATATGGATTTTGGTTTAAACAGACCTTTAATTGCCGGCTGTTTTGCCGGTGTGGTCATGGGGAATCTGAGCTTTGGACTCACTGTAGGGGCAACCTTACAATTGATGGTTTTAGGTGTTTCTAATTTTGGGGGATCATCACTTCCGGATTTCATGTCTGCTGCTTTAATTGGTACGGCATTGGGTACGATCAGTGGCAAAGGTGTGGAGTTCGGTATCGGTTTGGCTGTACCGGTTGGAATGTTATTGGTTCAGCTTGATGTATTTGCTCGTTTTGCGAATACGTTCTTTCAACACCGTGCGGATCGTTATATGGAAAGCGGTAATATAAAAGGCATTGAACGGATGAATGTCCTTGGTATCTTCTGTTGGGGATTCTCAAGAGCAATACCAGTATTCTTATGTTTATTGCTAGGCAGTGAATTAGTACAAAATTTTGTTGCTTACTTCCCGGATTGGTTAGGTGATGGCTTAAAAGTTGCCGGAGGATTATTACCAGTTGTTGGTATTGCTATCTTGTTGAAATATCTTCCTACCAAAAAATATACAGCATATTTGATAATCGGTTTTGTTCTATCTGCATACATGAGTATTCCTATGTTGGGAGTTGCTTTAGTCGGTGCTGCTCTGGCATTATTGGCATATCGCAGAAGTGGCGAAAAAGAATTAACATCCGTTATGGAAGGAGCTGATGAAGATGAATGAGCCAATTACAAAACAAGATATTAAAAAAGTTAGATATCGCTGGTTGTTATTAGGTGAGGCAGCATGGAATTATGAAAAGATGCAAGGTTTGGGATATTGTTTCTCTATGATACCTGTATTAAAAAAATTGTATCCTGAGCAGGAGGATATGAAAAAAGCACTGAATACACATTTACAATTCTTTAATACTCATCAGGAATTTGCGGAAATCATACTCGGTATAGATATCGCAATGGAAGAAAAAGAAGGAATTGAAGCTTTAGAAGCTGTATCTGCCATCAAAACTGGTTTGATGGGACCACTTGCCGGTATCGGGGATACTTTATTCGGTGTGATTGCCAATACGATCTTCTTCTCTATTGGTTCTTATATGGCATTAGAAGGAAATCCTATCGGGATTATCATGTATTTGATTTGGGGTTGTATCCGTGTTGCTTTGCGAGGTCAATTTATTCGTATCGGTTATCGTGAAGGGACAAAATTAATTCAAAATCTTGGGGATAAGATGAATCGAGTAACAGAAGCTGCGAGTATCTTAGGACTTACGGTCGTAGGAGCTTTGATACCTAGTGTTGTAAATGCCAATGTACCATTTGTCTTTAAAAGCGGCGAAGTTAAAATGGAACTACAAAACATCTTAAATCAAATTATGCCTTCATTGATTCCGGTTTTATTAGTAGCATTGGTGTATACATTATTAAATAGAAAGGGAATGACATCTTTTAAAGCTATTATCTTTGTGATGATTTTGGGAATTGTCTGTAGTGTAGCCGGCATTTTAGGCTGATGGAGGTAGTGTTATGACAAAAGGTTTGGTACATGTTCGTATTGATGATCGTTTGATTCACGGTCAGGTAGCGGTATATTGGTGTAATGCTGTAAACGCGACAAGAATCATGGTGGCGAATGATGTCATGTATGAAAATGATGTTCAAAAAGCAGCGTTACGTTTAGTTGTTCCGGCAGGTTTAAAATCATCGTTATTGAATATCGAAAAAGCTACAAAAAATTTAGTAAGTGGTAAATATGAAGGTCAGCGTGTCATTTTGGTCGTACGCAGACCTAAAGATATCTTGCGTATGATGGATCATGGCGTAGAGGTTCAAGAAATCAATGTTGGAAATCTTCCAGCGCGTGATGGAACGCGAAATGTGAAAAAAAGTATCAATGTAACAGATGAAGAAATTAAAGATTTTCAAGAATTGTCACGACGTGGTGTAAAACTTACCGGCAAACAGGTACCAGATAATGCAGATGATGATCTAATGGAGCTGATTAATAAATTATGAGTATGAAAACATCACAGCTTCTGTGATGTTTTCTATCCTATTCTGCATAATACCAAATAAAGCATCGTAAACCGGATGTAAGAAAAGGAGAGTGATGAAATGTATCAATTCGATAAAGCCCAATCACGTTTGAACAGCAGTTGTACCAAGTGGGATCGTTATAAGAGCCGTTATCAAATAGAAGAAGATGTGATTCCTTTATGGGTTGCGGATATGGATTTTGAATGTCTGCCTGAAGTGAGTGAAGCAATAAGAAAACGGGCAGCGCATCCGATATATGGTTATACAGATCCTCCAAAGGAATTGTATGACGCTATCATACAATGGGAAAAACGACAGCATGATGTGGAGGTGAGAAAAGAAGAAATCATCTTCAATACAGGCGTTGTATATGGTTTTTATACGTTGATTGATATGTTAGTAAAACATGATGAAAAGGTAATCGTACAACCTCCGGTATATCCGCCTTTCTTTAATATACCAAAAAGTTTACAACGAGAAGTCGTTTATAATCCTTTACAACATGGACAAGGCGGATGGCACATGGATTTGCAGCATTTTGAAGAATGTTTGAAAAAAGATGCATCCATTCGTATGTTTATTTTATGCAACCCACACAATCCAACGGGGCAGTGTTATACATTGGAAGAAATTAACAATGTAATGAAACTGTGTAAGCGCTATAATGTATGGGTAGTATCTGACGAAATTCATGCGGATATCATCATGCCGAATCAACATCATGTGAGTGCGTTAAAATGCCGATGTGCATATCATGACAATTTGATTCTGTTAGGTGCACCAACCAAAACGTTTAATTTAGCCGGATTAAAAATATCGTATGCAATTGTTAAAAATGCGGTGTTACAAGAAACATTTGCATCCGTAGCGAAAGCAAGCGGTTTATCTAGCATCAATATTTTTGGTATTGAGGCTTTGATTGCAGCATATACAAAGGGGGATCAATGGAGGGAGGAGTGCTGTGCATACATTTATGATAACTTTCTGTTCTTAAAGGAATTTCTTGCCAATACTATGCCATTGGTAAGATATGAAATTCCTCAGGCTACCTATTTAGCTTGGCTTGATTTTTCTGCATTGCAGGTACCGGCAGACTTTGCTGAACGCCTGAAATTTGAAGCGCATGTAGAATTACAGCCGGGAATTGGTTTTGGAAAAGCATATGGAGCATATCAGCGTGTGAATGTTGCCTGCCCAAGAGAAACGCTAAAAGAGGGTATGTTGCGCATTTATGCCTGGTTGAAAAAGAACAGGTATCTATAATGTACTCTTAATTTTGAATATCCAAACAGCAGGATATTTATGGAAAAAGCAGGAGGAGAAATATGATATTGTTAAATGAGCGATTAAAAGGTATCATCCGTATTCTCAAGGATACCCAAGATTATATCACCAGTAAACAACTGGCGGATCAAATGGATATCAGTGTACGAACCATTAAGAGTACATTAAAAGGTTTAAAGATGGAATTAACAGCCTATGGTGCTGAATTAGAAATTAAACGTGGTGTAGGCTATCGGTTGCATATCTTGAATGAAGAAGCTTTTTTACCTATCAAGAATCGTATCCAGAGTGAATCGCCTCGGCAGTTTCCGCATACGCAAAAAGAACGTTCCATATATATCATCCGAAAGCTTTTATCTTTAGATTATCCGATAAAATTAGATGATCTAGCGGATGAACTATACGTAAGCCGCAATACGATTTCTTTGGATATTAAAGAAGTGAAACGTTTATTACATAATTATCACCTTATCATCGTTCAATCAAACAACAATGGAATCATCGTAGAAGGAAGTGAAATTCAGAAACGTATTTGTATCAATGATTTTTTCTTTCAAGATAAGATGCAAGATTTCTTTGTTCAAAACAATGTGATGTTTTCCAGTGAATATAATCAAAATGAGATACGTTATATACGAGAGGCACTATTGCATGTTTTAAATAAACATAACATTCATTTCTCAGATGTTTCTATTCAAAATATGGTCATACATATCGTTATAGAGCTTCGTCGTTGTAAATTTTATCAATATGTTCGTTTTGATGACGCTGTAATGCAGCAGATGAAAGAACATAAAGCGTACAAAGCTGCCATAGAATTGAAGCAAATGTTGGAAGAGCAGATGAATATCATTTTGCCTGAACATGAAACGATTTATCTAACGATGCATATCTTATCTAAGACAGTGATGGGAAATGAAGATATCCGCAAATTTGATTTATCCTATATGGATGCTTTATTACAAAAGGTATTCAAACGTATTGAGCAGCGCTTCGCCATATCTTTCAAAAAGGATACGGAGATATATGAATTCTTAAAGCTGCATATTCCATCCATGGCAGAGCGTATTCGCCTGCAATTGACTTTACGGAATCCATTATTATTGGAAAATAATCGGCGTTATCAATTTGCAGTGGAGCTAACGTTGGAAGCTGTTGATGTGATTGAAGAGGAATTACAGATTGAAATAGACCATAATGAATTTGGGTATCTGGTACTATATTTCAATCTAGCCTTAAATCGTTATCAGAGCCGAATCAAGAAACGTTTAATATTAGTAAGTGGTTATGGCAGACCGGAAATGATCATGACGCTGAATACGCTGAATGAAAATTTTAAAGGCTTTATTGATGATATTGTTACTTGTGATGTCATAGAATTGGAAAATTTCTCTTTTCAACACAATGATATTGTAATAACGACTATCCCTATTATGCCAAGCAGTAAAGTACCGGTTGTATATATACAGGGAAAGGTAGAATTTTATTACCATGAGATTTTATCGTTATTAAAGAGTGAATATGATATCAATTGTTCTATCCGCAAATATTTGCTGCCTTCTTTATATCAAGAAGGGTTGTTGTGTAAAAATAAACAAGATGTGTACAAGGAGCTAGAAAAGCTCTTGGCAGCTATGTGGGGGGAAGCGGAAGCTACGAAATTGGTAAACGGTATTTATCATTTAGGAAATGAAGTTGGAAATGACATCATCTGTTTGCATTCCCGCTATGATTACCATACGCCATTTATTGCGTTTTTAAGTCTTAAAAATCATATGCTATGGGAAAAGCAGCATGTGCGTTATATCTTTTTTATGAATATGAATGCAGAAAGTGATAAAGAAATGGTACATCATATGTATCATTTAATATCAAACTGGGCTGATGTAAAGACACGCATTACATATTATGCGAAAAATCAGGATTATCAAGAATTAATCGAAAGTTTAGATAACAGTCGTCTATAAGTTACTTACTGCATGCAGCATAAAACCATGCAGAGAAAAACATGAGAACAAAAGGAGGATATCATGAAGGCTTGGAAAAATTATTTTTTGACAATGCAAGATGTAGTACAAAAGGTATTGGATACACAGGAAGAAAATATTATGCAGGCGGCGAAAATACTTGCCAATACAACAAAGAACGGCGGTATTATTTATGGTTTTGGTACAGGTCATTCACATTTAGTTACGGATGATGCGTTTTGGAGAGCCGCTACACCGGCTAATTATTGTGCTTTATTGGAACAAAGTGCAACCGGCAGCTTCGAAATAACCAAAAGTTATCACATTGAAAATACATATGGTATCGGGAAGTTAATGGTAGATTACCATCGTATTACCCCTAAAGACTGTATGATCATCATTTCTAATTCCGGAAACAATATTGCGCCGGTAGATGCGGCACTGCGAGCAAAGGAAAAGGGGATACCGGTGATTGGCATTACAGCATGTGCATATAGTGATTATTTAAAAACGAAGCATAAAGACGGAGTAAAATTAAAGGACATTGCCGATGTTGTATTGGATAATTGCTCTTTGATTGGGGATGCCGCAGTTGCGATTGAAGGCTTTGATATGAAGGTTGGCGCTACCAGTACGATACCTTCAGTATATTTGCAAAATGCTGTTTTGGTGCAGATGGTTGAATTATTGGTTGAAGAAGGCATGGAACCGGATGTGTATTACAATGGGCATATGGCATTTATGAAACCGGAATGTGCAGATCATAATGATCAATTAGTCGATAAGTATTTTTATCGCATTCGTAATTTATAGGAGCTGTTTATGGAAAATAGCAAATTGTATATTGAGCATGTGATAGAACTTTTGCATGCAATTGCCAATGAGCAAGATGTTTATGTACAGCAGGCAAGTGATTTGCTTGTGGAAACGATAAAACAACAACATAGCATTTTTATTTTTGGGGCATCTCATGCCGGTATTTTGGCACAGGAAATGTTTTATCGTACAGGCGGTCTGGTAGTGGTAAATCCTATTTTACCAAGAGAAGTCATGCTAGATGTACGGCCGATCATTCAGACATCGCAAATGGAACGCTTGGCTGGATATGGTAAGATCTTAGCAGATAATAGTAAGATGAAAGCGCATGATGTATTGATCATTCATTCTGTCTCAGGTAGAAATACAATCGCCATTGATATGGCATTGGAAGCGAAGAAAAAAGGAATTGCGGTAATCGCCATCACCAATGTCACATATTCCAAACAGGTCAAAAGTCGTCATGCATGTGGAAAAAACTTATATCAAATCGCCGATATCGTAATTGATAATTGCGGGGATTTTGAAGATTCCTGCATGTTGATGGATGGTATGAAGCAGAAAGTAGCGCCTACTTCTACAATAACGGGAGCTGCCATCATTAACAGTTTGGTCATTCAAGTTGTAGAAAAGTTATTAAAGCAACAGATAGAACCGCCGATTTTTCATTCGGCGAATGTTGATGGCGGAGATGCGTTCAATAAAGCGCTCATCGAAAAATATAAGGATCAGATTTTTTATATGTAGTCATAGCATAACATAAGAATCTATGAAACCCTGACGATAGTAAGATTCGCACTGGCATCTTGTAATACCCATTATAAGATGCTTTTTTAAGTTATTTCCGCTTCTTTTATTAAAAAGCACTTTGGATATTACCATTTCTTATATCCAAAGCTTAATGAAACACGCAGTTCTTAATTTCTGTAAAGTATTGATACAGTGTTGCTCCAAATCGGTTTCGCTTGTTGCCGACTACATATCTTGAGGGGAATTACTTTTTGTTAGGTTATAAAATATGGTATAATCTATCTTGTAACCTATGCATCATGAAATGATATAAGAAATGGTTGCTCATAAAAAAGGATTCCTCTGTATTCTTGTATACAGCATATCAATTATTATCTGTTTTTCAAATAATCTTCTCCATTTGATAACAGCATCTTTTATGATTATCTTAAGAATAGATGCATAAGGCATGAAAACCATGCTTACAATAAGACAAGGAGGTATGCAAGTGTTAAGACTGGATACAATACGTAAAACTTATAAGACTGGTAACTTTGAACAAAAAGCATTGGATGGGGTATCCATTAATTTCCGCAGCAATGAGTTTGCGGCAATTCTTGGACCATCGGGCTCAGGTAAGACAACGATGCTGAATATTATCGGTGGTTTAGATCATTATGACAGTGGTGATCTTGTCATTGAAGGGATTTCCACCAAAAAATACACCTCACGAGATTGGGATACGTATCGTAATAATCGTATCGGTTTTGTTTTTCAAAGTTATAATTTAATACCTCACCAAACGATTCTCTCCAATGTAGAGCTAGCCTTGACATTAAGTGGTATACCGGCGGCTCAGCGCAAAGAAAGAGCAATTGCGGCTTTAACAGAAGTTGGATTAAAAGAGCATATACACAAAAAGCCAAATCAATTAAGCGGCGGTCAGATGCAGCGTGTTGCGATTGCCAGAGCTTTGATCAATAATCCGGAAATCTTGTTAGCGGATGAACCAACCGGGGCACTGGATACCAAAACAAGTATTCAGGTCATGGATCTATTGACGAATATTGCCAAAGATCGATTGGTCATTATGGTAACACATAATCCAGAACTTGCACATCAGTATGCAAACCGTATCGTACAGCTGCAGGATGGGAAAATTACCGCGGACAGTCATCCATTTGCGTTGGATGAGCAAGAAGGGGTAGTGCAACGCACGATAAGAAAAGCTAAGATGTCTTTACGTACCGCCATATCGTTGTCTTTCAGTAATCTGATGACCAAGAAAGCACGTACGTTTATTACCGCTTTGGCCGGTTCCATCGGTATCATCGGTATCGCGGCAATCTTATCGTTAGCGAATGGTATCAATTTGTATATAGAAGATGTAGAGCGGGAAACGTTAAGCCTGTATCCATTGACGATTCAGCAAAGTGGTATTGATCTTACCAGTATGATGAGTGAACATGGACAGAGTACGCAAGTAAAAGATAAGAAGGATGAGCAAGGCGTTAGTGAAATCAGCATGATCAAAGATATGTTTTCTTATCAAAAACAAAACGATATGACAGCATTAAAAACATATCTGGAAACACATGAAACAGCAATCTCACCTTATGTTAATACGATACAATATACCTACAATATCACACCACAGATTTATTTAAAGGATACGGATAAAACGATTGAACAAGTGAATCCGGATTCGTTATTTAACACCACAAATGATCCGGCACAAAATATGAGTGCCATGATGGGAATGGGAAATTTCACCAGCATGAATGCCTTTCATGAATTACCACAAGAAACCAAGATGTATGAAAATCAATATGAGGTAGTAGCAGGGCGTTGGGCGAAGGAATATGATGAAATGGTGCTAGTCTTGTCCTCCAGTGGCAAAGTATCGGATTTTGTTTTATATTCCATGGGAATCAACGACCGTGAAGAATTACGTAATTTATTGGAAGATTCACAAAATGGTAAGAAAGTAAAAGTGGAAAAGGAAAAGACAGTAACGAAACATTCTTATGAGACGTTATTGTCTCCTAAATTCAAGGTCATTCTGCCTGCGGATAAATATCGTTATGATGAAAAACATAAGATATGGAATGATGAATCAAAAAATAAGAAGTATATGAAAAAAATCATAGCGAATGGCGTGGAATTGAAAATTGTCGGCATTGTCAAACCTGAATCGGATGCGGCTATCTCCTCTTTATCCTCAGGCATTAATTATTCACCAAAGCTGACAAGCTATTTAATGAAGGAAGCCGAAAAGCAAAAAATTGTCCAGGAACAATTAAAAAATCCGACGATTAATGTGTTTACAGGGAAATCTTTTCAACAAGAAAACAATGATCAGCAGCCGAAGTTGGAATTTGCGGATGTTGTTTCCATTGATGAACAAAAGATTCAGAATGCTTTCAAAATGGATACTTCTGCCTTTGATATGAGTAAAATAAAAGTTAAGGTCGATAAATTTGAAATACCGAACGATGAGCTTCCTAAAGTGAACGCCAATATGGAAGAGGTGTTTGCTTCTGTTGCCAGTCAGGTCCAGATACCAACCGATCAGCTCTCGACAATCTTTTCTTCCCTTATGATGAATTTCATTTCGGAAGAATTAAAAAATGGTGTAAGTGATCCTACCCAGATGTCACAAGATCTCAACACGTATCTGGCAAAACCAGAAGTGCAGGCACAGATTGGGCAGCAATTGGGAAGTGCCATTGATACGACGAAATTATCGAAACAGCTAAGCAAAGCTTTGCAGACACAGATGGAAGGTGTTATGCAGACGTATGTCAAACAAATGAGCACACTCGTTGAAAAACAAATACAGCGACAATCGCAGCAAGTTATGCAACAGCTTATGGCACAGTTGCCGGCACAGCTGAAAAACAGCATTCAGATAGATACAACAGCGTTTCAAGATGCTTTCCAGATGAATATGAGTGAAGAGGAATTGATGAATTTCTTAAATACGCTGATGAATCCGGTGGTAACGACATATGAACGTAATATGACGGCATTAGGTTATGCGGATGTGAATACACCACAGCAGGTAAATATTTATCCTTTGAACTTTCAATCCAAACAAAATATTCTGAATTTTCTTGATCGTTATAATGCCGATTTAAAGAAACAAGGAAAAGATCCGATTCATTATACGGATCTGGTAGGGACGATGATGACTTCCGTGACCGATATCGTGAATACGATTAGTGCAGCATTAATTGCCTTTGTAGCTATTTCCTTAATTGTATCAAGTATTATGATTGGAGTCATTACGTACATTTCGGTTATTGAACGTAAGAAAGAAATTGGTATTTTGCGTGCACTTGGTGCCAGCAAGCACAATATCCGCAGTGTCTTTAATGCGGAAACTTTGATTGTCGGTTTTGCCGCAGGAATGTTGGGCGTTTTCGTAACAGCCTTATTATGTATTCCGGCGAATATCATTGTAGAAAAGGAATTTGCAATTGAAAATATTGCCCAATTGCCGATTTCTGGTGCTATCATTTTAGTCATTATCAGTATGGTATTGACTTATATTGCAGGCTTGTTCCCGGCATCAGCAGCAGCTCGTAAAGATCCGGTGGAAGCTTTGCGCAGTGAATAGTGCATAAGCCATATCTTTTAGTAATCATGTTAGTAAAATATCCTAAAAAAGCTTCTTTTACAGTATTATAGTACTGTAGAAAGAAGCTTTCTTAACGTGAACCCTTTTCCTTTATTATACAATGGTTTTTTCCTTGATTGATTTGTTGGATTAAGGAAGAACCTGTTCATTACAAAGGAAGGGGGTTCTGAAACAGATTCTGAAAAAGCATCCCTTCCTTTTCTATTCACACGATACATCATTTTGTCGTTCTTGTATCGCTGTTAATTTGGCATATAGTACCTGTTCCAACATCGTAACATTGGTAATGGTCTGGATGATAGAGCGATTTACTTCCAGTAACTCACAAATAGAATCGGATAATGCTATGGCTCGCTGTAGTTTTTCACCCTCTGCATTGAGAATATGAGAAAGGGCTGCCTCCATACAGGCAATGGATGATAATAGTTTACATATGCAATCGGTTTTACAATCCATTTCGCAACAGCACGGTTGCTTACAGGTGCAGGGCTTTAAGATACAACGACAAAAACCACAGCCATCCGGTTTTTGCAGCAACAATAAGAAACATAAGGATGAGCCTGTAGCCATCTTATCATGATCCCACAGCATATCTTTTATGACACCTTCTACGGGCAGATCATAGCTTTCTAACATATCGCCTTGCGATGAGACGATATCAAAAAAAGACATGTTTTGGCTGATTCGAATAAGTGCAAAGGCATCCGCAAAGGGTAACGCAGTGTGACAGGCTGGTAGGGGAAGCGGGCATTTATGCAGAAACTCTCCGTTTTTTGTGATTTCTGCAATTCCATCTGTATACGACAATAGCAAGGTATCACGTTCTTCCTGATATGCGATTTGCTGAATATCGCCGGTTAGGTTCATCTGCACGTAAAAGCATTGAAGCTCATTTAAATCGCTGTCCAAGCAGTATACTACATTATGCTGTTGGGCATCACTCACCCAAAAACAATAATTTATGGAATCATAGCAAATCGCCGCATAAGCATGTGGACATGTGCATGACGTAAAAAATGTAAAATCTGCCCCATAAATATGGATGCTGTGTTCTAAAGGAACTGTCAGATAATACTCTTCACCGGTAAAGGCGGCTCCTTCATAAGTGGCAAGGTCATCTTTTTGTAATGCGATTTCATCCGTAAGCTGCAGTGTATATTCCATATTCATCACCTCCATGGTAGTTCTTTTTGTAGTGTATGATGATGATTTTTAAAACATGCGTATTCATGTGCACATTTCCGCTTGTTCATACATAGAATAAACTATGTAAGTAAATGCAAATAAAAAGAGGGAGGAATGCATATGGGAATGCCGACGATCACCCCGGGAAACCGTACACAGGAACAGGTGATGACGGATCTTATCGAATCCATTGCGATGCAGGAACGAGCTCTTTCGCACATCGTAAATGCCGAATCGGAAAAAATGCAGGCAATCATCAATATGGATACTGTGAGTACACAACAGCTTTTACAGCTGAATCAATCCGTTGAGCATATGATCAATGCCGCAGCACGTTTAGAAACCGTCTTACAGGCCAAATTAGAGCTAAGCAACCAGGAATGTAACATTAACGAAGAAGAAGAGGTGGATAGCTAGTGGCAACAGTTTCAGGAAGAGTCATCTTTGATCGTGATCGCAGTCTCAGTGTTAATACTGGAGACAGTGGTATAGCCAATATCCCTATCGTTTTACAAAATGTTGCGACAGGGGCAAGACTAACCGTCTTAACAGATGCCAATGGAAATTATAGCTTTATCAATGTGCCAAATGGCAGTTATCGTATCGTCGAGTCTTATGGAACAAATGGTGGGGTAACATCACCTGCCGATTTTACCAATGCCAGTGTAGGGAGTATTCCAACAGGTGCGAATCCACCGATAAGTGCCGTACTCAATCCGCCTACAGGAGCGACCAATATTGATTCTTTAACGCCGGATACTCTTTTCATTACGGTGAATCAAGCAGATATCGGAAATCAGAATTTCTTCAATGGTCCGGTTATTTATACACCAATTGAAGCAATTCTAGATCAATGTGCCATTATTTCCGGGGAAAACTTAATTCATGCTGCAGATGAAGGAACCTTTGGGACTTTCCCAGCGGGTACACCTGCGAATACAGGTGCTCCAACAGAGCCATATCCCGGGGTGTCACCTGATTTCACCTATGTATTGCCAAATCCTGAAACCTTTACACCGCTAGATGGGGAATATACCGTACAAAATATTATGAATAATTCAAGGAGTGCAGAAATCGGCGCTTGGTGGAGAATTGCGGATCATACCTCTGGCAATGAAACTGGACGAATGATGATCGTAAATGGGTTTAATCCGGGGGCTATTTTCTTTCGCGAAACCGTAAATGTCACACCAAATACGAATTATCTTTTTAGTTCTTGGATCTTAAATCTGTTTCGTGTTACGGGATATCCTAATCCAGAATTAGGTGTGGAAATACTTGATCAAAATGGTGCTGTCCTATATAGTGCTACCCTTGGCGCTTTAATTCCGGTAAATACAAATGCACCGGAGTGGAAGGAAATCGGCAGTGTGATCAATTCCCAAAACAATACAACGTTAACTGTCGAATTTCTCAGTGAAGGGCCTGAAGTTATCGGTAATGACTATGCTATAGATGATATTGCTTTGCATGAAATACTCATTCGTGAATTTATTCCGGTAAAAACCGCTAGTACCTCGACCGTATATTTACAAGAGACTTTTGAATATACGGTAACATTAGAAAATACTTGTGATAATCCCTTAACCGATGTCTTCTTCCAAGATCTGATTCCACAAGGGCTCAGCTTTGTGCCTGGTAGTGTCATTGTGAATGGTATTTCGCAACCTACGTTGCAGCCGAATACAGGCTTTGCTTTACCGAATGTGGCTCCTCACAGCAGTGTAGTAGTGACCTTTACGGTACGTGCAGATGCCATACCTGCAACAAATCCTACCTTAAATCATGCCGATATGCGATATTCTTATACACCGGTAGAAGGTGGAATTCCACAGGAATTTGAAGTAACTTCCAATGAAGTAGCGGTAACGGTTGTGGGAACGTTAGCAGATGTATCCATTACAAAACGCGTTTCACCAACGAATGCCCAGCCCAATGAACCACTCACCTATACGCTAACCATTGCGAATGCAGGCCCATCGATCGCAGAGGATGTGGTGGTGAGTGATGAATTGGCTGCAGGTCTTAACAATGCACAAGTTTCGTTGGATGGCGGTAATAGTTTTCAGCCATGGGGTGGAAGTTTATCTTTAGGAAATCTAAATGTGAATGAGACAAGAACACTTCTGTTACGGGCAACAGTTGCGAATGATGTAACTGCACCACTAACCAACACGGCACGCGTAAGTGCCCAGACACCGGATCCCAATCTTGAAAATAATACAGCAACGATCACGACACCGATTGCAACACCACGCTGTCAGGCTTGGATTGATATTATGGATTCCATTGCCTTACAGGAAGCCGCATTAGCAAATCTCATCCAGGCAGAAGGCAGTAAGATGCAGAAAATTATACAGATGGAAGATGCTACTGCCTCACAACTTTTCCGCCTAAATTGTCGCATCACTTCTCTCATGGATGCCATTACCCGTTATGAACTGCTGTTGCAAATGAAATTGCAGACGGCTTCTGATGAATTGGCGGATTGTAATCTTTCTTCATAATGTCATCCTTTTATAACCATATGCAATGAACGGATCAAGCACTTGTTTTTTCAAATAGCATCAAAAGGAAGGATACTGCTTTGGTATTCTTCCTTTTATGATGCGTATCAGAAACAGCAAACGTCCTGTGTATTGCTTTTTTTATGGTTTTATCATGGTAAAGAGGAAATGTCATGATCGTTATTGCATAGACTGAATGATGGTTGTATGTAAGAAACTTAATTGACTATTTGCTGCTTTAATAAATTACATAATGTTTTTTTATAGGTTTAAAAAGATATTTGGACTATTTGCATACTGGAATTCATTATCGAATGGTTTTATACATAAGTTGCATCGATATGCTTGTGTACTGGATGTACGCGGCTTGAATAATGATATTTATAATGTAAAGTTTATCAGTTTTTAGAATGATAAACCTCGTTTTATGATAATAAAGAAAATGCTATGATAAAACAATACAGAAATAATGGATATGGAACAGGTGGATGGTTTAACTTCCAGTTTATACCAAACTTCGGCATCTGCTTCAACATCTGTTTTCTGTTTTTCCTTTTTAAGTGGAAAAAGGATACCTATTATATTCTTTGGTATTTTTATATACTAACATCGAAGGAGGTACGAATGGAAAATTATAACAAACGATGGATTGCGATTCTGTATTATTTTCTTGATCATAAAGATATTGCCAATGGCGATAAGATTGCCTTGAGCGTTGGTGTATCCAGCCGAACGATCTGCAATGATATTAAAGAACTTAACACTCTGCTTGTTCAATATGATGCAGAAATCGTATCAGAAATAGGCATCGGCTATTTTCTTAAAATCAATGATAACCAAAAGTTTCAAAACTTCCTAGAAGAAATAAAAGCTGCGGAACGCTTTCGTCCATTAAAAAACATTGTACCTTCCAATGCGGATGAACGTATCTGGTACATTACATCACAGCTGTTGATTCATTCTTTGAAGGAAAAAGATCTGCTTACCACAGACATGTTGGAAGAACAGCTTTTTATCAGTGATTCTACCTTGCATAAAGATTTACAGATAATCAAAACAATCTTAAAGGAATATGGATTAAAGATCAGTAATACGAAACAGGATGGTTTACATATCGTTGGAGATGAAGCCAAGATACGCTTTTGCATTTCACAATATGTCTTTAATGCAAAGAGCAATGTCATTCAATATTCCCAAGCTTTTTATGAGGATATCTTTGATCATCGCGATATTGAAATTATTAAAAATATTTTAACCAATGCCATCATTCAATATGATTTAAAGTTAACGGATATTGCTTTTAAAAATTTAAATATCCATACATTGATTATGCTGAAACGCAGTAAGGGAAAACAGCATGTCATGTACAACCATGAGGATATACAGATGCTGAAAAGTTCAAAGGAATATCAATGTGCTTATGCGATCATCACAAACATCAGTAAAGAATTAGGTATCTCCCTAATGAATGAAATTTTCTATCTGAGCCAGCATCTCATCGCCAGTCAGAAGTTCTTTATTGAGAATGTCGATGATGATTATCAGTATAAGGATATCGTCATTCATATTCTGGAAGAAATTAAAGAAACCATGCACATTGATTTGGCAGATGATTTACAGCTGATTAATGGATTGGCAATGCATTTGAATACGGCGATGCAAAGAGTTCATTTTGATATGAATATTCGCAATGAATTCATCGATATTTTGAAAAATTCTTATCCGTTAGCATTTGAGCTTGCCACTATCGCAGGCAGAACGATTGAAAAAAGTTATGCATTGTTACTAAGAGAAGCAGAAATCGGCTTTCTGACCATTCATTTTGGGGCATCTTTAGAGCGCAAAGGATTTCATAACGATGTACAACCTCAGCAATCTCATCCACGCATCAAAGTGGCTCTTGTCTGTATTGCCGGTGTTGCGATGGCGTTGCTGCTTAAGGAAAAATTAATCCGTAAATTTGGTGATGTGTTGGAAATCGTCAGAACCAGTCCTGCACAACAGGTAGATGAAGCCTTATTAAATGCCGTTGATCTCATTTTGACGACGGTTGATCTAAGCAATCTGCACAGCAATAAAATCATTAAGATCGGTTTATTTCCGGATGAAGATGATTTTAAGATGATCTCACAAGTCATTCAAAAGGATAGCGAGGCGGAAGCAATCGATTATACGACCATCTTTAGAAAAGAACTATTCTTTACCAAACAGCAACTGCATGACAAGTATGAAGTCATTGAGTTTATGGCAAATGCCTTGATGAAGAAGGGGTATATCGATGAAGCAGTAAAAGCTTCCATTTTTAAGCGGGAAGAGATCTTCACAACGGAAATGGGGGGATTGATTGCTATACCACATGCCATGCTGAATGATATTGAACGCTTTGCGGTATCCATCATGGTCTTAAAGAAACCAATTCTTTGGGATAAGCAGAAGGTACAAGTAATCTTTCTGTTAAATATTCCAAAGAAGAAGTATCAGATATGGGAGCGTGTATTTAAAACGTTATATCACAATCTGATCTTAAACGCCGGTGTGAATAAACTGATTAAGCATCAAAATTATGAACAGTTTATTGCGGATATGCAGTTGAATGTTGATACAGATGGGTGAACAAAAACATAACAGGGAAAGAAACGGGGTGTTAGATTTGCGTTTATTGAATAAAGAAAGAGTAGCATTGCAGGTCAGGGTAAAGGATTGGAAGGAGGCAGTTAGAGTTAGTGGCCAGTTGCTGGTTGATGTAGGATCGATAGAATCCTGTTATATTGATGCCATTATCGAAAATATGCAGGAATATGGACCTTATTTTGTATTAGCACCAGGTGTTGCCATGCCCCATGCAAGCTGTTCTTCCGGTGTCCATCAGGTAGATATCAGTGTGGTGACGCTAGCCAATGAAGTGGCATTTATGGATTCTTTAAATAATCCGGTCAAGCTGGTTATCTGTCTGGCAGCGACAGATAATAATTCGCATATTGAATTATTAAAAAAGGTTTCGCAAATATTGTCAGATGAGACATGTGTACAAAGGGTAAAACATGCCAAGACGGTAGAAGAAGTACTGACGATATTTAATTCATGATAAGGAAAGAAGGATGAAGAATGAAAATAGCATGTGTTTGTGCCATGGGATTAGGCAGCAGTCTTATTCTGAGAATGACGGTGGAAACCGCATTAAAACAATTACATATGAAAGATGTCGAGGTTGAGGTGGTAGATACCTCGACTGCCAGAGGATCACAGGCCGACATTATCGTATCTTCGCACAGCTTCTGTGAACAGCTGAGTGATATGGGAGTAGCCATGATTGAAGTTGTCAATTATACGGATGCGAATTATATCAAGGAACAGCTGCAAAAGATATTGTCTGCACAATAACAAAAAAAGCAACGTATATGCATATACATTCGTAATCATGGGGGAGTGTTGTAACTCGTATAAGAGTATAAAACAAATGGTATCATCAAAATAGTAAGATGATGATTGCATTATCTTCAACAAAACAATTACCATTGTGCGTAGTTGTTTTCAGATAAGTCAAAAACCCGAAAATAAGGGATGAGGAGGATTTGTATGGACTTAATGATGAATATTCTGACTTCGCTGATTTCACAAGCGGCGGTTTTGGTAGCATTAATGAGCTTTATCGGTTTGATTGCGCAAAAAGCACCATTTGAACGTGTCATGACCGGTACACTTAAAACATTTCTGGGCTTTCTGGTAATGTCACAGGGTGGCACGATTATTACTGGTATGTTAAATCCATTAAATGAAATTATGATGGAAGCCTTTCACATTCAAGGGGTCATTCCTGTCAATGAGGCAATCAGCGCGATTGCGGCAGAACAATTTGGTACCCAAATGGCATTAATCGCCTTCTTCGGTTTGATCTTGAATATGATATTAGCCCGCATTACTCGCTTTAAATATATTTTCTTAAGTGGCCATCATACGATTTTCATGGGTGCATTGACTTCCGTTATGTTGAGCGCCTTAGGATTAGAGCCGGTTGTTGTTGTCGTAATCGGTACCATTATCGTCGGTGTCTTAAGTGTCATAACGCCAGCCATTTCTATGCCATTTATGCGTAAGGTTACCGGGGGAGATACGATTGCTATGGGACATTGGGCAACAACCAGCTATGTCGTAGCAGGATTTGCAGGTAAACTTCTCGGTGGGGACCCTGAAACAACTTCAACAGAAAAACTAGAGTTCCCAAAATGGATGAGTTTCTTCCGTGAACCTGTCTTGTTAATGGGCATTGGTGTATTCTTAGTAACTGTTATCTCTTGTATTTTTGCCGGCGCCCCATTTGTAGCGAAGTATGCCGGGGATACCAACATGGTCGTTTGGGCCTTTATTCAAGGCTTCACCTTCAGTGCCGGGGTTACGGTTATTCTTACCGGTGTGCGTATGATCTTAGCGGAACTTGTTCCGGCTTTTAAAGGGATTGCCGAAAAAATTGTTCCGGATGCTATTCCTGCTTTGGATTGTCCAACCGTCTTTACCTTTGCACCAAATGCGGTCTTAGTTGGTTTCTTCGCTTATACAATTGGTCAGCTGATTGCTTTCTTTATCTTCTTGCAATTGGGCATGACCGTCATTGTTCCTACTTTATTACATAGCTTCTTTATGGGTGGTACAGCAGCTGTATTCGGTAATGCGACTGGTGGAAAACGCGGAGCTTTCTTTGGTGCCTTAATTGCCGGTATCTTGAATAACATTCTTTGTTCTATGCTCTTCCCGGTTTTCGGATCTTTGGGATTCTCAGGTACGACCTTCGCAGATACAGACTTCTCCATCATCGGCTTATTGATTTACTCAATTGGTAAAATGTTTGGATTAGCATAACCATAGTGTAAGGAAAGGATAAGATTATGGAAAAAACAATATTTGCAACCAATTTTGAACGATTAAAAGAAAGTGTGAATACAGCAGGAAGAGAATATTATGAACCAGCAGAACAATGTGCACGTCTGACAGCTGAGGCTTTCTTGCAAGGGAATAAGCTATTACTATGTGGAAATGGCGGCAGTGCTTCTACAGCATCTCATATTACCAACGATTTTATAGGACATATGAAAAACTGGGAGCGTGATGGATATCCGGCAATTGCATTAACCGCTGATATTTCCGTGCTAACGGCATTATCAAATGATTTTGGTTATGATCAAGTATTTGCGAAACAGGTAGTTGCTTTAGGAAAACCAAAGGATGTGTTATGGGCTTTTAGTGGCAGCGGTAATTCACAAAATATTCTGCTTGCTGTCAATAAAGCAAAAGAGAAACAGATGAAAACAGTCGTTTTTACAGGTAAAAACGGTGGGAAATTAAAGGAGCTAGCTGATGTATGGATTCCTGTGAACACAGATGAATTAATGCTTGCTGAGGCTTTGCATCTGTTTTATATACACAGCATTGCCGAAACAATCGAACAGATCATTTCTCCCTTATAAAATAACTTTGGCGCTTGTTATTGTAAGGGGTAAAACAAGCGCCAATTCATACGAGGGGAAAAGGAAGGAGCATTATGTATAAAACGTTAAAAGAAGTAACACAGACAGCAACACAGTTAAATATGACCATTGGTGCTTTTAATACACATAATCTGGAAATGATGCCGGAGATGATCCGCGCAGCGAAAGAATTAGGCGTTCCCATTATCATTCAAACAAGCATTGCTACGGCAAAATATATCGGATATAAAGTGATGGTAACGGTAGCGAAAGAAATGGCCGAGGATGAAATGGTAGATGTATGTTTGCATCTGGATCATGCCAAGGATTTTGATGAAATTAAAGCGGCGATTGATGCAGGCTTCTCCAGTGTAATGTTTGATGGTTCGGCACTGCCATTTAAAGAAAATATTGCGAAAACGAAAATGGTCGTTGCGTATGCTCATGCCCATGGTGCATCTGTGGAAGGTGAACTTGGAACCATTGGCGGTACAGAAGAGGGCATTTGTGTCAGTGAGGATGATAAAAAGTATACACGGCCACAAGATGCAGCTATCTTTGTTAAGGAAACAAATGTTGATGCTTTGGCGATAGCCATCGGTACCAATCATGGGCAATATCAATCAAAAACAGAAGTGAATATACCTTTATTGAAGAAGATTCATGCGGCAGTCGATATTCCGCTTGTTCTTCATGGGGGAACCGGTGTGAAAGAAGAAGATTATCAGGAATTGATTGATAATGGAATCCGTAAGTTTAATGTCGGAACTGAATTGCTTGTGAATTGGACACGTGTTGCTAAGGAAAAATTTCAAGAAACGGAAGTAAACAAATCTTTGCGTCATAACATCATACCGGCAAACATGGCAGTCAAGGAAATAGTGAAGCATAAGGCGGGATTATTCATGAATCTATATCGTCCATTGCAAAGCAAATGATATGAAAAAGTATTTGATTTTGATTGCCGGCTGTCCGGCAACAGGGAAAAGCTATCTTATTCGGGAAATAAAAACCATGTTTCCTACGGTATTTACGATTACACCGGACGAAGGTAAGGAAATGCTGGCTGATGCGATAGGGTTTCATTCAAAGGAAGAAAAAAAAGCTTTAGAAAAAAGAGTATGGCGATTTTATTATCGTGTCTTAGATACGTATATGGAAGCTGGCAAACAAATAATCGTAAGTGAATATCCATTCAGTGATAAACAAAAACCATGCTTACAGGCCTTGAGTGAATTATATGGTTATCAAGTAATCACAATACGGTTAATCGCTGATTTTGAAATATTGTGGCAGCGACGAAGAGACCGCGATTTGCATTCTGATATTCATTTGTGTCATATCATGACGCATTATCGATATCAGGATACATTACAGGATCATCGTTTGGCTGATGATCTGATCACCAAAGAAGCGTTTAAAGCCATAATCGAAGAACGTCAGTACAATGCTTTTGCGCTAGGTGAGCTGCATGAATTTGATGTCAGCGATTTTACGAAAGTTGATTATCAACCATTCCTAACCGCATTAAAACGACGTATAGAAGAAAATGATAAGGAGGCAGGAGCATGAAAAAAAGTCGAATCAAAGATCTTGTTACAGGAAATATAGCAGAAAAACTATATCAAATAGCACATTCTAATCAGTATCCTACGTTAATATGCTTGTTGGCTTATGCATTTTATTATGTGGATCTATTCCTGTTTTATATCTTTGCGCCCTTTGCCCTTGGTGGTTTTAGCTATTTGTTTTATGAAAGAAAAAACTATATCATGGCGGTGTTTGCCTTCTTCTTGTTTCTATGTACATGCCTTTTTGTATATCAAAAGCTTACAAATAGGATACAACAAAAGACGATGAAGGCGCAAAGGTGAAAACAAAACTACGCTTTGCTTTCATGAACAGTTGCCGATTACTATTCTCATATGCGCTATGTTGTGTTATAGGTTGTTTCAATAAGGGATAGGATAAGGGTATGGATAAAACATAGCAGTGTATAATTATCTGCGCTATCCTATAACCAACATAATTTCTTTAGGGTTTACATACAATGAAGATGGTACGGTTGACATTGTTGTATAGTATTGACGGATATCCATGAGAATTGTCATGAATTTCTTAATTTTTCGTGAAGCCGCTTGCTTTTTTCTTTTAGAAAAAGGTAAACTGTGAAGCAGAAAACCATCATGATGGCGAATTGCTGATGAAGGAGGTGGCATTCATGAAGAAACAAGGATTGACGGTTGTCATATCGCATGCGGATAGTACATTGGGACAGCGCATGACACGCATTCTGGCAAGACATGGTGCCGAAATGATCTTATTGTATCAGAAGTTTGATCCTGCCTTACGATTAGCTGAAAAGGTTTATGCTTGTGGCAGTGATTGTGTAATGATATCCTTGGATAATGAACCTTATTATGAATTATGCAAAACAATGGATGCATTACGTACAGATGATATTGCACGACAATTTATTTATATTCATTAATAAACAGTGTTTCCGTTACCAAATCATGAAGAGATCAGACGACATTACCTATGGTTTTCTGATCTTTTTTCATTTTAGCAGAAAGGGAAAAATTCATTAAAATAGTAATCTTTTTGTAAAGATAACTTAACGAGAAAAGATTAAATTTCTTATGAAAGAATCAAATATGAATGATTCAGCATGGGTTGTCTGACAGGCTGGTAGTAGAAGCAAAAACATGTTGAAAGGTGTCACATGATGTTTAACGCAAACAAACATCCTTTCTATGATAAAAAAACATATGTAATATCTTGACGGCACAAAAAGAACATGATAAAGTGTAGACAGTTATATGACTGACGGAAGTGGAATTGACCACATGGAGTATAATGGTAAAGCAGGGCCGACCGTCTGGGCGAAAGAGTCCAGGATGTGTATAGGCTCTTTTTCTTATTTTTGGGATAGCAACAAAAGCGATAAAAGCCTATCGTTTCAATTGCAAATCCACGTAAAAATCCGTATAATGAAACGGTAATAAGGAGGTATGTGAAATGAGCATAGAACGCAAAGAATGGGAAGGCTTTGAAGGACGTATCTGGAAAGAAGAAGTCAATGTCAGAGATTTCATCCAGAACAACTATAAACCTTATGATGGTGATGAGTCTTTCTTAGCAGAACCAACCGAAGCTACAAACAAGCTATGGGGCGAATTACAGAAATTACAAAAAGAAGAACGTGCCAAAGGCGGCGTTCTGGATATGGAAACAGAGATTGTTTCTTCCTTGACATCCTATGGCCCAGGATATATATCAAACGAATTAAAAGATTTAGAAAAGGTTGTCGGTTTGCAGACAGATAAACCTTTAAAACGTGCCTTTATGCCTTATGGCGGAATCAAGATGAGTGAAGAGGCATGTACGACTTATGGCTATGAGCCAAGTGAAAAATTACATGAGATTTTCCATGAATATCATAAGACACACAATGATGCTGTCTTTGATTGCTATACACCAGAGATGCGTTTGGCACGTCGTAATAAGATTGTAACCGGCTTACCGGATACTTATGGACGTGGTCGTATCGTCGGTGATTATCGTCGTGTGGCATTGTATGGTATTGATTATCTGATTGCCATGAAACAAAAGGATAAAGCAAACTGTGGCTGTGGAACCATGAGCGATGATATTATTCGTCAGCGTGAAGAATTGGCAGAACAGATCAAAGCTTTAAAGGGCATGAAAGAAATGGCTGCAAGCTATGGCTATGATATCAGTGGTCCTGCAACAAATGCCAAAGAAGCTGTACAGTGGCTGTATTTTGGATACTTGGCTGCCATTAAAACGCAAAATGGAGCTGCGATGAGCGTTGGTCGTGTATCTACTTTCTTAGATATTTATATTGAACGTGATATGGCCAAAGGTATCTTAATAGAAACAGAAGCACAGGAATTAATCGATCATATGACAATGAAATTCCGTATGGTAAAATTTGCGCGTATTCCTAGCTACAATCAGCTGTTCTCCGGTGACCCAGTATGGGCTACCTTAGATTTAGCCGGTTTGGGTATGGATGGCCGTCACATGGTCACAAAATCTGATTTCCGTTTCTTACATACCTTGGAAAACATGGGACCTGCACCGGAACCAAACTTAACGGTTTTATATTCCAGCAAGCTGCCACAAAGCTTCAAGGATTATTCTGCAAAGATTTCCATTGATACAAGCTCTGTGCAGTATGAAAATGATGATGTTATGCGTCCGGTTTGGGGCGATGACTATGCTGTATGCTGCTGTGTATCTGCTACGCAGACAGGTAAGGAAATGCAGTTCTTTGGTGCGCGTGCAAACTTAGCAAAATGTTTATTGTATGCAATCAATGGTGGTGTTGATGAAAAGACAAAAACACAGGTAGGGCCAGAATATCGCGGTATTACCAGTGAATACTTAGATTATGATGAAGTTATGCATAAATATGACAATATGATGGAATGGCTGGCAGATCTTTATGTCAACATCCTGAATCTGATTCAGTATATGCATGATAAATATTACTATGAAGCAAGCCAAATGGCATTGATCGATACCGATGTACGTCGTACCTTTGCGACAGGTATCGCCGGTTTCTCGCATGTTGTAGACTCTTTAAGTGCTATCAAATATGCGAAAGTAAAAACGGTTCGTGATGAAGATGGCTTAGTTGTCGATTATGAGATCGAAGGAGATTTCCCTCGTTATGGTAATGATGATGAGCGTGCAGATGAAATCGCTGTATGGCTGTTAAAGACGTTTATGGAAAAAATCGAAAAACGTCACACATATCGTAATTCAGAACCAACAACTTCTATCCTGACAATTACTTCTAATGTCGTATATGGTAAAGCGACCGGTGCATTACCAGATGGAAGAAAAGCCGGAGAACCATTATCTCCAGGTGCTAACCCTGCTTATGGTGCAGAACAGAATGGCTTATTGGCATCTTTAAACTCTGTGGCAAAACTGCCATATGAATATGCATTGGATGGTATCAGTAATACCCAGACAATCAACCCAAATGCCTTAGGTCATGATGAAAAAGAACGTATCGACAATCTGGTAAATGTCTTAGATGGCTACTTTGATCAGGGAGCACATCATCTGAATGTGAATGTGTTCGGTATTGAAAAATTAAAGGATGCTATGGAACACCCAGAAAAAGAAGAGTACGCAAACTTTACGATTCGTGTATCCGGATATGCCGTGAAGTTTATCGACTTAACACGTGAACAGCAGTTGGATGTAATCTCCAGAACTTGCCACGATCATTTATAAAAAAGAAGGAGGTCTGTTTTAAGTCGTTTGACTGCAGACCTTTCTTTATGGAGGATATGCATATGGAAAATGGAAAAGGCGCCATTCACTCAATTGAAACCTTTGGTTCGGTAGATGGGCCAGGAGTACGTTATGTAATCTTTTTGCAGGGATGTCGCATGCGCTGTCAGTTTTGTCATAATGCGGATACCTGGAAAATCAAGGAAGGCAGTGAAACCGCAGAAGAAGTCTTGCGGAAAGCTTTGCGCTATAAACCTTACTGGAAGCATTCAGGTGGGATTACGGTGAGTGGGGGAGAACCGTTGTTACAGATTGATTTCTTATTGGAACTTTTTAAATTGGCGAAACAAAAAGGCGTACATACCGTAATTGATACCTGCGCCAATCCTTTTACTAGAGAAGAACCTTTCTTTTCTAAGTTTCAAGAGCTGATGCAGTATACGGATCTTGTATTGCTGGATATCAAGCATATCAATCAAGCGAAACATCAGCAGTTAACCGGCTGGGGCAACGATAATATCTTAGATATGGCACGTTATCTTTCAAGCATCAATAAACCGGTTTGGATTCGTCATGTCTTAGTCCCACAGCGCAGTGATGATGAAGAAGATCTGAAATGTTTGGATGCATTTGTGAAGACATTGCATAATGTCAAACGTTTTGAGGTATTGCCATATCATACACTCGGTGCTTACAAATGGAAAGAGCTTGGCATGGAGTACCCTTTAGAGGGCATTGAACCTCCAGATAAGGAAACGATAGAGCGAGCAAATACATTGCTGCATACCGCAGATTATCAAGACTATAAAAACATGTAACCAGATACAAAAGAGATAGCCATTCTTACTGGAGAATATTTTCTATAAGATGGCTATTTCTTTATTTTTATATTGTTTATGTTAACAACATTTTATTACTTTTTTATGTACTTGAAGAAGATAATGTTAGGATGATACCATTGAAAATATTATCGAAAGTATACAGATAGCAAAAAGTAAGCTAAAATGAAATCACATGTAAAGTTAAGGAAGTGGATATCATGGATGAGATCATCATTGAGCATGCCAATCAAGGGAATCTAAAGGATGTTTCTTTACGTCTTCCTAAGAATAAATTAATTGCTGTTACCGGAGTTTCCGGTTCTGGAAAATCAACATTAGCCCTTGATGTTTTATTCAACGAGTGTCAACGACAATATTTAGAAGCTTTAGGTATGCAAGGCATACAAAAACCAGCTGTGGAAAGGATTCAACATGCATGTGCTGCTGTATGTGTAAATGCTCAAAGCGGTAATCGCAATCCGCGCTCTAGTGTAGGAACAGCAACTAATCTGTACACGGATCTGCGTATGCTGTATGAAAAACTAGGTGTTCGAGAATGTCCAAATTGTCATCAGCTTTATAAAAACAGCGTCTGTGCAGAAGAAACGATACGCATAGAGGATGAATATATGACATATCAATATTGTCCTCATTGTCATGAGAAAGTACAAAAATTGATGCATACAGACTTTTCCTTTAATACCAGAGAAGGCGCCTGTAAGGATTGTGAGGGCATGGGCAGTGTCTGGGAAATCGATCTTGTACAGGTGTTGCATGCTGATCTAAGCTTATCACAGGGTGCAGTGACTTTTTGGAAGCATCGCTATCAATCGTATATGATAAGTCAATATGCAAATGCATTGGCATATTATGGTATCAAACAAGATTTAAAAGCAGCGGTTGCACAATATGAAGAAGCGGCATATCGTTTACTTGTATATGGCAGTGAGGATGAAAAATTTTTATCATATGTTAAAGATGAAGCAAACAGGGAAACAACAGCTATACATTTTGAAGGAGTATTTCCTTATTTATGGAGGAAATTAAAAGAGCATGAAGGAGTACCAACCAGTCTTGAGGCTTGTTATAAACGTTCTGTGTGTCCAAGCTGTCAGGGGGAACGTTTAAAGGAAGCATCCAGAGCAATTACGGTTCTTGACAAACGTTTACCGGAAATTGTAAATCTGACATTGGAAGAAATAGCTTGTTGGCTGCAAGCTGTACGAGCATCGCTAACACAAAATGAACATGCGCTTTGTGATGTTTATCTTTTGGATATGGAAACAAAGCTTCGACGTATACAAAAATTAGGCTTAAGTTATTTAACGTTGAATCGCAGTATGATAAGTCTATCCAATGGCGAAGCACAGCGTTTACACTTAGCATCACTGTTAGATGCAACAATGTCTGGTTTATTATATATTTTAGATGAACCAACGATTGGACTGCATCCGAAAGATACCGATGGCATCGTAGAGATTTTAAAGGATATGCGTGATTTAAGGAATACCGTACTTGTGATTGAACATGATGCAGGTGTATTACAACAAGTGGATCATCTTGTTGATATCGGTCCTAAAGCAGGGATTCACGGTGGGCAAATTGTGGCGCAGGGAAGTTTTGCGGAAGTATTGAAATGTAAGAATAGTGCTACTGCCTATGCCATGCAACATCTTACCAGTAAAGTACATGCATATCGAAAACCATCATCATATATCCAAATCACAAATGCCTGCCGACATAATCTGCAACATATGGATGTGCAATTGCCAATACATTTGCTATGTGGAATATGCGGTGTTTCTGGATCAGGAAAATCTACACTTGTATTTGATGTATTGGCAAAGGGGAACAAGCAAACAGAAGTAAATCGTGTAGAAGGCTTAGCACAGTTTGATCAAATGATTTGTATCGACCAACAACCACCGATACGTATGAAACGCAGCAATATTGCCACATTCACCAATCTTGCCACTCCTTTACGCAAGGTGTATGCCAAAACTAAGCAAGCAAAAGCATTGGGATTCACAGATGCTTATTTTTCCTTTAATTCAAAAAAAGGACGTTGTGAGCATTGTGAAGGCATGGGAACGATAAAAAGCCATATGTTGTTTTTTCAAGATCAGGAGGTTATTTGTCCGCAATGTCATGGCAAACAGTTTCAGGAACAAGTATTACGCGTAACCTATCATGGATATTCGATTCATGAGGTTTTACAGCTCAGTGTAGAAGAGGCGATAACTGTTTTTAAAGAGGAAAAAGAAATACAGAAAATCTTGCGACTGTTAGAGCACATCGGGCTAGGGTATGTAAAGCTGAATCAATCTTTAACCACGTTATCCCAAGGAGAAGCGCAACGTTTGAAGCTGGCAAGAGAGCTTTTGCAAACCAAAGGGAAACATAATCTATATCTTTTAGATGAGCCAACCGTAGGTCTGCATATGCAGGATGTGGAAAACTTTATTAAGTTATTGCAGGAATTGGTAGAAGAAGGACACAGCATTCTGGTGATTGAGCATAATGAGCAACTATTAGCAGCTTGTGATTATCTTATTGAGTTAGGACCTCAAGGCGGCGTTCATGGTGGACAGTTGATTGCTCAAGGAAGTCCATTAGCACTCTTACATCAAAATGAAAGTGTTATTGCACCATATTTAAAAAGGTTTATAAAGGATTAGGAAGACTAATGTCTGCGCCGTATCACTTTCTTGATGAAGTGTAGGATTTGAATGAAAGAACACGGTTAAGAAAAATACGATACTTTACGTTGATAAAATAGGATATACGCGCAATGTATGCGATACGTTACATAATGTTTGTTATGGTTGCTAGGAAAACAAAACGATTTATGATAGAGTATACGAGACATGAGGAGGTTAAGTTATGTTTCATGAAAACTTAAAGACTTTACGTATAGAAAAAGGGATGTCCCAGCAATTTTTGGCAGATCAGCTGCACGTGACAAGACAAACAATTTCAAAATGGGAAAGAGGAGTTTCCCATAGTTAAAGATACCACACCAAATATGACGAACCCACGCTTATACATTATCAGCCATAATAAAATGCAAGGATAGCAATTTGATACTGCTGTCCTTTTTGCATTTATGGATTAAACAAATAGATTTAGAACTCTTGTAGAACATGAGTATAAGGTTGTCAAGAAATAGTGTGTTGTTATTGGTCGGTCAACCGACTATGATATATGGTGAATATTTTGTAGAAGATTGAATGTCTGGTGACAGACGAAAAGCAGCATAAAGAATAGCGGTGAAATTCAAGCAAAGGAACCTTACATCAAATGTAAGTGGTGTATTTGTGCTTTGTGTAGTAAAATTTTAATTGTAAAAAAACATGAACAAAAAAGAGGTGTTAAGTATGGATTATACAAAAAAACTTTTAGAAGTACGCGACCTGCACAAAGCATATTCCAAAGAAGGTGTTCCCACAAAAGCACTAAACGGAATTACCTTTGATGTTCTCAATGGCGAGTATTTGGGAATTATGGGAGCCAGCGGTTCCGGGAAAACAACATTATTGAATTGTATTGCTACGGTCATTAAACCCACCTCTGGACAAATTTTGCTCTCCGGAGCGAATATAAGTGCTTTTGACGGTGCTAAGTTAGCGGAATACCGTGGAAATAGAATTGGTTATCTGTTTCAAGACTTTGCTTTGCTTGATAATTTGACAGGCAGAGAAAATATTCTGTTGCCCTTATCCATTCACAATATAGATATTTCCATAGCCGAAAAGCGCCTAAATGATATAGCCGGATTTCTTGGAATTACTGATGTTCTTTCAAAGTTTCCGGCGCAGATGTCCGGCGGTCAAAAGCAGCGTGTAGCCGCAGCCCGTAGTTTGATTTCTGACCCGGATATTATTTTGGCTGACGAGCCGACAGGTGCATTAGATACAAAAGCCGCGCGGCTGCTCATGGAAAAGTTACGGGAAGTCAATCAATCACAAGAACGTACAATTTTAATGGTTACGCATGACCCTAACGCAGCAAGTTTCTGTTCCCGCATTTTGTTCATACAGGACGGCGTTATTTTCCATGAATTGCGTCGCAAAGTTCCGACAGAAACACGGGAAGAATTTTATGCGCGCATATTACACGTAATGGCGCAAATGGGAGGAGGGAGCGCAAATGTTCTTTAACCTTGCATGGAGAAATTCCAAACGTAGCCGCAACGAAAATCTGATTTACTTTCTGACAATGGTAACGGCGGTAGCGGCATTTTACATTGTGCTTTCTCTCGGAGCGCAGGACGTGATACGCTTTTTAAGTAGCCTTGAAAGCGACGCCGTGGAACGGCTACTTACAAACCTTTTGCCTACTGTCTATGTTTGTGCATTATTATTTGTATTTTTCCTTGTAGTATTTGCAAATAAGTATCAGCTCGAATGTCGCAGTCGGGAATTAGGGTTATATTTGATGTTTGGTATGACAAAGACCCGATTATTTACGCAAATTATGACGGAGGGGCTTATCACTTCACTTGTCGCTCTTTTGGGTGGACTTATCTGCGGTGGTTTTCTATCCGAAGTTATCAGCCTTGCAACGGCACGTTTAGTCGGACACGGTATTATTGCACATCAATCAAGTTTTTCGTTAAGCGCAGTTTTCTTTACGATATTGGGATTTTTAATTATCCAATGTGTGGCGTTGTTTATACTATGTGGAAAATTGTTTAAGAAAGAAGTTCACCAACTGCTTTATGGAGAAATGGCAAAAAAACAACACACGGGCAGCACACACGGAAGTTTGCTATCCCTTGTAATTGGTACGGCAGTTTTACTTGTTGCATACTGGGTTGCCATAGAACACTTCATGGCTGGCGGTGGTGTAATGCTGCTTGTTGCTGTCCTGCTTGGAATTGTTGGAACAATTCTTTTTATCCGTGGCATTGCTCGGCTTTTAAGTATAGTAGCTGCTTCTAACAAACGTAAAGCGACAAATGGACTTTATGTATTTACTTTGCGACAGCTTCACGAAAATGTTGTTTATAAATATATTTCAATTAGTGTTGCGTCTATTCTGATGATGCTTACCATTATGTTTATTGCAAATGGTTCTGCAACTATTATGTCGCATGGGAATGAATTAACAAGAACTTCTGCTGTCTATGATTTTACAGTAATGGGCGAAGAACAGAATATTGAACAATACCTTTCCGACGAGCAAATGCGAGTTTATGTAGCTAATCTTAACCGTATGGAAACAGGGAACATGAAACGTCCTGCTTCCGGGGAAATGAAATCCTTTGTTGACTGGTCTGTATTAAGAAAAGAGATTGTTCAAAACTTGCCAGAGGGTGTAATAGACCCTGCTACACAAGAAGCTGCCAGTTACGAATTAGGCTCACATCAACCCGCAGCCCTTAATCTGCTTGGATTTATTGATACGGGGAGTGTTGCTCCTTATATGCTCCCAGTTTCATCATATAATCGCTTGTTGGAAGCCGCAGGAGAAAAGCAAATAAATCTTGAAAATGACGAAGCTGTTTTTTACCTCAACCCGGACTTTTTAGGGAAAGCACAGGAAGATACCATTGCTCTGTTAGACAGGATTGCAGAGAACGCACAGACAAGCGGTAATGCGTTGATTTCCATTGACAAAAAGTCAGTTACACTTGTTCCGTCTGTACCAATGAAAGGGCTTACTGCGGATGAAAATGTTAAAATTGTAACCGCGTTGATTGTTTCCGACGAGATATATCATAACTATGTAGACCCGGACACGTGTTCCGTATATTGGAATTTCTGTATTCCGAATGAGCTTGTAGAAGCAAATGGGCTGATGTTGTCCGTTATGGAAGCACGTGATTTGCTGAAGCCGTCCGGTCTGTATTACGAAAGCTATCTTGATAATTTCGGGCGACAGCTATTTTATCTTATCTCCGGGAGTTACACGACTTTATATATGGGCTTTATGCTATTGATTATTGCGTGTGCATTGCTTGCTTTGCAATTCTTAACACAAATGCAATCGACAAAATTAAGATATTTGACACTCTCAATTTTGGGTGCGCAACGCGAACAGATAAAGCGGTCAATTTATAAACAAGTTTTATGGTATTTCCTGCTCCCCCTAATGTTGGCTTGTATAAGCGGTACGGTTGGTCTTTATGCAATGCAGCAACATTTATACTCTGACAGCACAAAGATCGGGCAATCTTATCCGTTGCTGATTATTATGGCATTTACTGTCGTTCTTATTATGGCAGTTTACGGTGTGGCTGTTGCGCGGACAGCTACACGGGAAATCGGAAAAATAAATTACAAGCCTAATTCATAACAGGCTTACGTGAAAGGAGGTGGTCGTATTGGCACGAATTATGGTAGTTGAAGATGATGTTTATATGCGGGAAGAACTGACGGATTTATTGAGAAAGTCGGGGTATGAAACAGTTGCGTTATTTGATTTTGAAAACGCAATATCGGAAATTGCAGAGTATTCCCCCGATTTGGTTTTGCTCGACATAAATCTTCCATTTCATTCCGGCTTTGAAATCTGCAAAGAATTAAAAGCAAAGCAGATTGGAACAGCGTTGGTATTGACAGCAAGAGATAAATTGCAGGACGAACTTCACGCATTAGGATTGGGAGCTGACGACTACTTAACAAAGCCGTGTAATATGGAGCGCCTGCTTGCCCGCATTAAAAATTTATTACGACGCAAAGAGGAACAGATACGGCAAGGTTTACTGGACGGGAACGGATTTTTACTTGACCCAAACACCTTTACAATCTATGTGGGAAAGAGTTCTTCCCTCATGCCACCCAATGAGGGAAAAATATTGCTTGCGCTTTTGAAGAAAAGCCCTAATCTTGTTACCAAACATGAGCTGTGCAACGTGCTTTGGGGAACGGAAGAATACATTGACGAAAATGCGCTGCAAGTAACCTTTACGCGATTGAGGAAAACGCTCCGTGAATTTGGTCTTGAAGATCGGATAGAAACAGTACGCGGGCAAGGCTACCGCTTGAAAGAGCAGGTGCGATTATGAAGAAGCTAAAAATACTTTTAACATATATTTCCTCTAATCGTGTATGGATTATTACACTTGCCTGTTTGGACTTGTTCTTTATATTCCTTGCTTGGCTGGCTAATCCCGATTATTTTATCAACTATGTTGCATTGATAATTTTTGTATCATTTGCCGCACTTGCTATTCCTCTTGCTATATCAATCAGAAAACGCAACAGGGCAGACGTTATTTTTCGGCGTTTTCTATTGGAGCCGGACGATACCAACGAATACTTACTGTGTGAAGCTGTTCCCGCAGTATTACGCCCTTATATCTGTGAATTGGGGCAGCATTTGAGGACGCAGCAGGAATATATCAACGAACAGAAAATTACAGTTACAGATTATGAACACTACATTGAAAATTGGGTACATGAAATCAAAAAACCGCTATCCCTTATGACCTTGCTACTGGACAATCGAAAAGATGAAATGTCCCCTTTGGTTCATACCCGTATGCTGTATGTACGCGACCATACCCGACAGGATATAGAACAAATTCTATACTTTTCAAGGCTTGGAGCTACTCATAAGGATTACTTTTTTGAGCCGCTTTCAATTCTTGAAACTTGTCGTGAAGCAGTTGAAGATAATTTAACGCTTCTTGAAGAAGCCGGATTTTCTGTTGAATATACCGAAAACGATTATCAAGTGATTTCTGACAAAAAAGGTTTGATGTTTATTTTAGGACAGATAATCAGCAATAGTGTGAAATATGCGGGGAACAATCCTGCTCCCCGGCTTCTCTTTTCCATTGCTGATAGTGCGGATAGTGAACAGATTTCTTTATCTATTAAAGACAACGGCACAAGCATACCGTTGTCTGACTTACCCTTTGTTTTCGACAAGGGGTTTACTGGAGATACGGGCAGTTACCTTAGTCGTTCTACGGGTATGGGATTATACCTTGTTCAGAAAATGGCAACTGACCTGTCTATCACGGTGGAGCTAAAAAACAATTCTTACGGTGGAACAACCGTAACCTTGACGTTCCCGAAAGTGGATCGTCCATTTGGGAGGTAATGAAATGCAGTTACAAAACGAAACAATAAAAGAGCGCACGCCAATAAAAGGCTTGCTCATTGATTGGTTGATTATATTTGGAACATATCTTTTTATCCGTGTATTCTTCGCCCTCTTTGGGCTTCATCAGAATATTGTCCTTTTGGGCTGTTGCCTTGCGATATTGCCATATCTTTTGGGGGCAGTATATTTACAGAAATCCCACAAGCAATGTCCATTATGGCTTTCTGCATTGGCTATTTTAATACCGTCCATTGTTGAAAAGGTAGCGATATATTTATTTGGTGCGTACTTATACAATTTAAGCCCGATAAATGTTTTAGGAGTTATGGAAGCGATTAAGAGTAACGCGCCATACACAAACCTCATTAAAAATCAATCAGCACAGAATTTAATCAATCTATCATATTTTAATTGGACATACATTCTATGCAGTATAGCTATTTCTGTTTTGGTTATCTTGCTTTTACATCAGACAAAACAGAAAAGTAATAAAGGATAAAGAGAACTTTTTGAAATTGACATAGTATGAAGCATCTGCCACTCGACAGCAAAAGAAAAAAGCCGTCGTACAGCAGATATAAAGAGTTAATTGTGAGGTGAAAATATGGGAAATTAGCTGTATTTGATATATCTGAATCCGGCAGAGCGATTGGAGAAAAGTTGATACTTCTGCTTGATGAAAGGCAACAGGAGGAGCTTGCACAGTATCTTCTTGAAAGGACAACGAAAACAAGAACTGAAACTATGTGTTTTCACTTAAAGCACAACTGGAAGCAAGACAGTCCGCTTACGGAATTTCAAGAGGGCGATTTATACATCTGTCTGGAATACAGGCGTGTGATTGTTCATGAGCAGGAAATCGCCCTGACTATAAAAGAGTTCGACATCCTGCTTCTGCTCATTATGAACCCGAACCGGGTATTTACCTATGAGGTTATCATGGATTTGGTTTGGAACGAAGATTACACCTACTATTCCCGGAAAGCCATCAATAACCATGTATGCAATCTGCGGAAAAAGTTAAAGACAGAACCGGGCGATCCTGATTATATCAAAAGCGTTACCGGTATCGGATATAAATTTGCACTGCCATAAAGCTGACAAACATTTTTTAATAATCTGTCAGCTCCACAATTACATTACTCTGCTGATACAGCCAGTCCGTAAATTCTTTCGGGCTGGCTGTTCCTGTTTTTACAGCCTTTTTTCTCTGCAATGCTTCTTTCTTGAAGTCAGCAAAGGTAGCTTGTATTTTTTCCAGACGGTCAGCTGGAAAGCCGTTGGTATTCTTTGCCCGGTTGATTTTGTTGCGCCAGTTCTGGCACTCATTTTTATAAAGTAAATCATAGTTATTTTCTCTGGCTCGTTCGTCAAACTCCCGCTTGTTTTGAAGTGCCTGCGCCTTGCGGCATTTGTCGCTGCACAGCTCATACCGCTGGCTCTTTGCCAGAAAATATTTTCCGCAGACCTTACACTGCCGGAAGCATAGCCCCCAATCATTCAGTCGGTTCAGGTAATAGGTTATAAGCGGATAGAGGGACGCATAGGCAGACACACATTCTTCTGTGCGCCGGTTTTCCGGGAACCAGAGGTCAAGCCGGGTATCTTCGGACGGTGCGCCTTTGAAATAAAGGCTGCCAGCCTGAAAGCGTTTCGGTTTTCCTGTCTCCTTATCAAAGCTCATGGCTCCATCATGGAATACCCCGGTCAGGCTGCTCATTTTATCCATGAAGCGGTCACAGGCAGCGTTACGGTCACGGGGTTCTCTGGCAAGCAGATAACTGTTCCAGATACGGAACGCCACATACATTTTCAGAGGTTCATTGCTAAGATATTTCTTCCAGAGAAATTCGCTTGCCGCCTGTTCCAGCTCCGGCTGTTTCCATCGGTTGGAATGGAGGGCTTGACGCAGCGGAGAAAGCCCATATAAGTTCCATTCCCTGTCCGTGTCCTGCTCAAAATTTATCAGAAAAGTTCCCAGCGGGCGTGTCATATCACAAAGCACCTCTGCACTTTTGCTCCCGTCCAGCCGGAAGCGAATCTGCTGTTCTTCCCCAATCAAAATCCGTTCTTTCATTTTCTTTTTGTCCAGCGTCAGGACAAACAAAATCCTCTCAAAACACGGTTCATGCCGCACAAACTGGTTTTCCATTCTTATCCCCTGCCTTTGCTTATGGTAATTATATAATTCAATCATATCCGTTACACTCATGGTATCGCAGAAGTATTGTTTTGTCAAGGTTAGTTCGCTATGATGATTGCAGTTGGTAATTTCGTACTAAACAGTACCTTGACAAGTGAATGACCGTCCAAAAGGGATATGACCGGCAGGAGAAGTGACGCATCCAGCGCACCAATGCCGGGAAACGCCACAGGAATGGGGCAGTTACAGAGATGTAGCTTTTAGGATAACGGCTTTTGGGGAGAACGGCAGCAGGAAGCATTTTAACTTATTTGATTTATGGGAGGAACAGAATGAACGATAAAAAAAGATTGAGCAGCTATGACGATTTACCGCTGGTTCTGGATGTGGCAGACATCCAGCGGATTATGGGAATTTCAAGAGTGAGCGCATATGAGCTGGTACACACCCCCGGCTTCCCAGCGTTCCGCAGGGGCAGACTTATCAAGGTCAGCAAGATTGCTTTTTTTGAATGGATGGCAAAAGGCTCCGAGACCGTACCGAAAAGCAACAAATAAATGGAAAGTATCATTTCCTATCTGCAATACTGCCGCCTTTCCCAAAGGCGCATACAGAGGGAAAAAACCTTGAAAATGATACCGAAACGCTACACCAAACCCGCCTATCTGCGTACAGCGGATAGAAACGGAGAAAGGAGCCGGTTATGGCGAGAATGAGCAACAAGCGGCGGCTGGAATGGTCTTTCTTCTTAAATGACCGCACCCGTATCACTTACAACGAACTGTGCCGGAAATGCCAGCACCAATGTAAACAGAGCTTCCGGGTGGTTGTGGTTGACTGCCCGAAGTATCTTTCCAAGCGTTCAGCGAGAAAGGCTGACCGGGAAAAGGATTGATTTTTTGCAGGGGAAGCGCAGGAAGCCAAAAATCCCTTAGGAACTAAGGGCGCACTTCTATACATAGTCTAAAGACCATGTATCGTGCGTCCTGCGGAGCTTACCTCTGCCGCTGATAAAATCAGCAATCCGAGGTCTGCGTTCGCTTCGCTCCGACAAGGTGGCTACACCCCCTTGCGCCGCTAAAGCGGCTATCCCCTGTGTACCCGCCGCAAAGAGAAATCCGCTCTGCGGTTTTCCCTTTTCATCGGGTTTTATAGAAGCACTGACACACGGACTGTCTGCGGATGGTCTTTCTTTATCTTATCAGCAAAGGATGTGAGAACATGGAAAAATCTTTGGAACAGTTGAAGCAGGAATATGAAAAAACCACTGTCCTGCTGGAACAGGAAAAACGGAAAATGCAGCGTTTGAAAAACCGGCAGGCGTATCTGGAAAGCGGTTCCCGGAAACAGAGGACGCACCGGCTGATTACCCGTGGGGCAGCTATTGAGAGCATTGCACCACAGACAAAGGAGCTATCCGAAGCGGAATTTTATTCCCTCATGGAAAGCATTTTGAATCTGCCGCAGGCGGAGCATTTCATCCGGTCTGCCACAGAGAACCACGCCCGTATTTCCGGGCAGGAGAAAGGCGGTGACTAAGGATAGCACTTTATCATTTTTCAATCGCACAGATCAAGCGCAGCGCCGGTCAGAGCGCCATTGCCAGCGCAGCCTATCGAGCCGGGGAGCGTCTTTACAGCAGCTACTATGGAGAAGTCAGCGACTACACCAAAAAGGGCGGCGTGATCGCTTCGGAAATCATGCTGCCGCCCCATGCGCCGGAAATATATCTTGACCGGGCGACCCTCTGGAATGCTGTGGAGAACTGCGAGAAACATCCAAAAGCACAGCTTGCCTATTCCTTTGATATTGCCATGCAGAATGAATTGACGCTGGAAGAAAACATGGAGCTGGCGAGGAAGTTCGTACAGGAGCAGTTTGTGACAAAAGGCATGATTGCCGACCTTGCTTTTCACAGCCCGGAGAAAGAGGACGGCGGCATCCCTAACCCGCATTTTCATGTGATGACAACCATGCGCCCTTTGAACCCGGATGGCACATGGGGACAAAAACAGCGTCGGGAATATCTTCTTGATGAAGATGGAAACCGAATCCGGGATAAAAACGGCGATTATATGTTTAACGCTGTCCATACAACAGACTGGCATGAGCCGGAAACGCTGGAACACTGGCGGGAGCAGTGGGCGGCTGCCGTTAATACAAAATTTGAGGAAAAAGGGCTGGATGTGCGTATCGACCACCGTTCCTATGTGCGGCAGGGGCTTGACCTGATACCTACTGTCCACGAGGGAGCTAATGTCCGGCAGATGGAAGCAAAGGGCATCCGCACCGAGAAAGGGGAACTGAACCGCTGGATTAAAGCCACCAACCGGCTCATGCAGGATGTGAGGAAGAAGATCAAAGCCCTGTTTGTCTGGATGGCAGAGGTAAAAGAAGAACTTTCCAAACCGCAGACACCGAGCCTTGCCGACCTGTTGATCGCTTATTACAACCAGCGCAACGCAGGGGCATGGAGCAATAAAGCTAGAACCGGAAACTTAAAGCAGTTTGCCGAAGCCGTCAATTATCTGACGGAAAACAAGCTGCTCACATTAGAGGATTTGCAGGAGCGTCTTTCCTCTGTCAACGAAGAATTTGAAGCGTTAAGCGACTCCATGAAAAAGAAATCTGCCCGGATAAAGGAATTGCAGGAATTGATACGGGAGGGCGAGAATTACCAGCGGCTAAAACCTGTTCATACGGAATTGAACAATATCAAGTTTAAGAAACAGAGGGAGAAATTTGAAACATCCCACGATGCGGAGTTACGGCTGTTTTATGCCGCCCGCCGTATTTTGAAAGAAAAACTGGACGGAAAACCCATTGCCCTGAAAGCATGGAAACAGGAATACGCACAGTTAAAAACAGAGTATGCCGAACTGTCTCCGCAGCACAAGCCACTCCGGGAGGAAGTCATACGGCTACGGCAGGTGCAGAACGCCGTAGATACCGCACTGCGCCGGAGGGAGCAGCCACAGGCAGTACAGAGAAAGAAACATGAGATGGAGCTATGATATAACCGGCAGCTTTACCGCTACCAGTATTTTTATGGAGGGAGCATTTGAATGTATTTGAAGCGGTGAAACAGTCTGTTACCACCCGGCAGGCTGCTTCATTCTATGGAATCCGGGTGGGGAGAAACGGCATGGTCTGCTGTCCATTCCACAATGACCGCACGCCCAGCATGAAAGTGGACAGCCGCTTTTACTGCTTCGGCTGCGGGGCTTCCGGGGATGTGATCGACTTTGCCGCTTTGCTGCATGGATTGGGGAAACGGGAAGCTGCGGTCAGGCTTGCGGAGGACTTCGGCGTTTCCTATGAGAAATCCGGCAATGCGCCGCCAGATAGGAAGCGTCACAACAGGTCACAGCCCCGACAAAAATCAGCGGAGCAGAGATTTCAGGAAACGGAACGGTATTGTTTCCGGGTGCTATGCGATTATCTGCGCCTGCTGGAGCATTGGAAAACAGCACACGCCCCACAGCCGCAGGATGCCATCTGGCATCCTCTTTTTGTGGAAGCGTTGCAGAGGATAAGCTACACAGAATACCTTTTGGATATTTTGTTATACGGAGAAATAGAAGAAAAAGCGGCATTGATCGCCGCACAGGGAAAGGAGGTGTTGCGGCTTGAACAGCGAATTTCAGGGCTTGCCGCCGGAAACGCAGGAAGCGGTCAAAAGGACGATGGACACAATGGAACCGGCGCAGACACCGGCAGAAATCCGGGAAACATTAGAGGGGACGCAGAAAGGCGGCGTGAAGAACAGCATCCGAAACTGCCTGACGGTGTTCCAGCGTGACCCTCTGTTTCGCGGGGCGCTGCGCCTGAACCTTTTGACGGAGCAGATTGACATTGTGAAGCCGCTGGGCTGGGAGCGCACCAGTACCACGCTGACCGACATGGACATGAACTACCTGCTTTTGTATCTGGAAGAAAATTACGGGCTTACCAGCGAGAAAAAGGTGCAGAGCGCCATCAAGATTGTTGCCAATGAAAACCGCTACCATCCAGTCAGGGATTACCTGAACAGCCTGCAATGGGACGGCACAGAGCGCATCCGTTACGCCCTGCATCACTTTCTGGGAGCCGATACGGACGAATACACCTATGAAGCCTTGAAACTGTTCCTGATGGGAGCCATCCGGCGGGTATTCAGACCGGGGAGCAAGTTTGAGGTCATGCTCTGTCTGGTTGGTGGTCAGGGAGCCGGGAAATCTACCTTTTTCCGGCTGCTGGCAGGCAGGGACGAATGGTTTTCAGACGATTTGAAAAAGCTGGACGATGAAAATGTGTACCGCAAGCTGCAAGGGCATTGGATTATCGAGATGTCGGAGATGATTGCCACAGCCAACGCCAAGAGTATTGAGGAAATCAAGTCATTCTTAAGCCGCCAGAAAGAAACCTACAAAGTGCCGTATGAGACACATCCGGCAGACCGGCTGCGGCAATGTGTATTTGGAGGGACGACCAACCGGCAGGACTTTTTGCCCCGTGATCGCACCGGCAACCGGCGCTTTCTCCCCGTGACGGTGTACCCGGAACGGGCGGAGGTTCACATACTGGACGATGAAGCGGCGGCGAGGGCGTATATCGAACAGATGTGGGCGGAAGCCATGACGGTTTATCGCAGTGGGAAGTATAAGCTGTCATTCAGCATGGAAATGAACCGATACCTGAACGCCCACCAGCAGGACTTTATGCAGGAAGACACACAGGCCGGCATGATCTACGCCTATTTGGAGGACTACACCGGCGACAGGGTATGTTCCAAGCAGCTTTATGAGGAAGCGCTGGGGAACTTAAATTCCCCGGCAGACTGGGAGACACGGGCAATCTGCGAGATTATGAATACCGGCATTGCGGGCGGCATCATACAGGGCTGGGTAGCCTACAAAAGCCCGAAGCGGTATAAGAAATACGGTTCTCAAAAAGGCTGGGAGCGTGTCAACCAAGCTCCGCCGGAGGGGGACGGTTTTCAGGAAATCACGGAAGAAGAAGCCCGGCAAATGGAACTTCCATTCTGAAAAGCCACCGGTTGACAGTTTGGTTGACGCTTTGGTTGACAGCCGGTTGACGGGGAAAAGCCTGATATTTGGGGCATTTCTCTCCTTTGTCAACCATGTCAACCAAGAAATCAAAGAAAAAGTAAAAAGTAATAATAGAGCGCCTATGGATTGTTTTCAAAGTCTTTTCTGCCGGTTGACACGGTTTGGTTGACACGGAGACAGTCTGCGGCTGTACACCTGTCTGACATTCCCTTGTCGGGCATATTTCATTTATGGAGGTAACTGCCTATGGCAAAAAGCAAAAACGAGAGCAATAACAAAAACAGCGGCACCCTGCTTACCGAAAAAGACGGCACCCAGTATTTTGTCATGGGGAAAGTCCGTATCAAGGTATCGGAGCATTTCGCACAGGATGGGAAGCCGCTTGACAGCCTGCTGGAAGATGTGATCCAGCACGCTGCCGCCGCTTCCTGAAAAAATACGGAATAACGACTGTCAATCAGCCCACGCTTATGATATACTTGTACCAGCGAGTATTGTATAAGCGTGGGTTGTTTCTTTTAGAAGGAGGATTTTTAACCGTGAAACAACCATACAATACAACGATTTATAACACTGCACTATATTTGAGATTGAGCCGTGACGATGAATTACAGGGGGAAAGCGGCAGTATCCAGACCCAGCGCATGATGCTTAGACAGTATGCCGCAGAGCATGGGCTGACCGTTGTAGACGAGTACATTGACGACGGATGGAGTGGGACAAATTTCGAGCGTCCAAGTTTCCAAAGGATGATTGATGACATCGAAGACGGGAAAATCAACTGCGTTGTCACAAAGGACTTATCCCGTCTGGGAAGAAACTATATCCTGACCGGTCAGTACACGGAAATCTATTTCCCCAGCAAGGGAGTACGCTACATTGCCATCAATGACAATGTGGACACCATCAACGGAGAAAGCGAGCTTGCACCGTTCTTAAACATCCTGAATGAAATGCACGCCCGACAGACCAGCAAAAAGGTCAAGGCTGCCATGCACACAAGATTTGCCAATGGCGCACACTATGGAGCCTATGCACCGCTGGGCTATGTAAAAGACCCGGACAAAAAAGGTCATCTTCTGATCGACCCGGAAACACGCTGGATTGTAGAGAAGATTTTTGACCTTGCTGTACACGGGCGTGGAGCCGCCAGCATTACACGGATTCTGGTGGAGGAAAAAGTACCTACCCCCGGCTGGCTGAACTATGAAAGATACGGGACTTTCGCCAATATCTACGCCGGTGCGCCCGCAGAAAAAGCCTATGCGTGGACGATAGCACAGGTCAAGAGCATTTTGAAAGAGGAAACCTACATCGGTCACAGCATTCACAACAAGCAGAGCAACATTTCATTCAAGAACAAGAAAAAGGTGCGGAAGCCGCAGGAAGAATGGTATCGTGTGGAAAATACCCACGAAGCCATCATTTCTGAAGAAGTGTTCCAAAAAGTTCAGGAGCTGATTGCAAGCAGACGCAGGAAACGCAGAAACGGTACGACACAGATTTTCGCAGGATTGATAAAATGTGCAGACTGCGGATGGTCTTTAGCCTATGGGGAAAACAAGCAGAATAAGAACCCATACGGGTACTACCATTGCAGCAAGAACGGACAGGGATTACGCCAGTGTTCCATGCACTATATCCGCTATGATGTACTGTATGCCTATGTGCTTGCAAGACTGCAATACTGGTCTATGCTGGCACAGAAAGACGAGGACAAGCTGCTGAAACGGCTGCTCAATGCCAGCGACAGAGAAAGAAACTCTGCGAAGAAAAAGCAGGCTGCGGAGCTGAAAAAGGCAGAGAAGCGTAAAGCCGAGGTTGACGGGCTGTTTGCTAAAATGTATGAGGACTGGTCTGCCGGACGCATAACCGAGTATAATTTCAATATGCTGTCCGAGAAGTACCAGAACGAGCAAAAGGAGCTTGAAACAAAAATAAGACAGCTTCACGAAATGATGGAAGCCGCCGTACAGACCGCAGCGGATGCTGAAAAGTGGATTGCCCTGATGAAACAGTATGTCAACCCTGTGGAGCTGACCGCCGAACTTCTGAACACTCTAATTGAAAAAATAACCGTCCACGAAGCTGTCAAGGGCGAGGACGGAAGCCGTGAGCAGGAAGTAGAAATCTACTACCGCTTCATCGGCAAAATCGACTGACCTTTCTTTTTTACCCAATAATATCTTTAATTAAGGGAAACGGGGTTATCTGTACCTGATGCAGATATGTTGATTGCACTAAGTGAGATGTTTGAGGTATCGGTAAGTACGTTATTGAACCGATCTATTAATGAAGAAGATACATTAGAGAATACGTTATTGGCAGAGAAGCTTGAACAATTAAATTTACAGCTTGCTCAGCGGAATCAACGCAGTCGTAAAGTGTGGAAAGTTATTCGCTTTATCGCTATCGCATGTTTGGTGTTTGGTATTTTATGTATCTTACTGAACGCGGTTGCTATGAAAAGTTATCAAGCTGTGGAAGCATCGGTGGTAGAGATAACAGAAAGTTGATTGTATGTGATCAGCAAATACGATACTTTATGGAAAGATGAGTAGGACAATGGAAGCTGATCTTTCAAATTACTTTTTGATAAAACACTGAAATCAAGGGGATCCAGCATTCTATAGATCCTCTTTTTTTACATAGGATTTCATGATGATCTGTGGTATTCTAAAAGTATGGTATAGGATAGGATCATGTAAAAATATCAATGAAAAAAGCAAGGAGGATATTTTATGAAACCATGCACAGCGGAAGTTGAAAAAATTATGGCAGAACGTTTTGGACAAGACACGGTAATTGCATTAGCAACCGTTGAAAACGAACTGCCTTATGTAAGATATGTAAATGCTTATTATGAAAATGGTGCATTTTATGTAATAACCCATGCCCTTTCAAATAAAATGCGACAAATGCAGCATCATACGATGGTTGCGATAGCTGGAGAATGGTTTAATGCGCATGGAAAGGCTGTGAATTTAGGCTATTTTCGAAAGAAGGAAAATCAGCATCTTGCGGAAAAATTGAAAAATGTATTTGCCGAATGGATTGACAATGGGCATAATGATTTTGAGGATGAGAATACGATTATTTTATGTGTGGAGTTAACAGATGGGGTGCTCTTTTCCCATGGGACAAGATATGTATTATGATAAGTAGAAACATCTTATAAGATGAAGTAGCATAAAAGAAGGTAAAGTTATGTCTTATGTATTTCCTTGGAAATAAAGAAGAGATGAGGAGGCGGTTATGGATGAAAGCTTTGGAAGATATGACATTAGAAGAGCTATGGCATTTGTTTCCGATTGCGTTACAACCCTACCAAAAGGTATGGCTAACATGGTATGAACAGGAAAAAAGCTTATTAACACAATGCCTTCCTATGGAACATGTGGTACGTATTGCCCATATAGGTTCTACCTCATTTGGCTCAATTCAGGCAAAGGCGATCATTGATATCCTGGTGGAAATAGCACCCTGGGAAAAACGTATGGAAATTGCAGCAATCTTAAAGAAGCTGGGCTATTTGTGTATGTCAGAAGATGCCTCACGTATTTCATTTAATAAGGGATATACGCCAGAAGGTTTTGCGGAAAAAGTGTTTCATTTGCACCTACGTCAGCGCAATGATCATGATGAATTGTACTTCCGTGATTATATGAAGGAGCATGAAGAGCACGCTCAAGCGTATGAACAATTGAAGATGAAATTAGCGCTTGCTTATCCATATCATCGTGATGCTTATACCGAAGGGAAAACGGCTTTTGTGAAGCATATAACGGCAATAGCACGTACAGCTTATGGAAATCGTTATGAAACAAAAGCATATGCCATCTCTTTGCATGAACAAACCAAAGAACATGTACGCATATTTTTTACACGCACGCAAGAGCAGGAAGTACGAAAACATATGTACCAATTGCCGACTTCTTTACAGGAAGCAATGGATATCTATGATGCACAGGATTCTCAAACATATCGCAAGACGATTTTTATAGCGAATGAATATATAGGTGATATTTGGTGTCATAATATGGCAGATGAAAAAGCTGTGTTAAGCTGTTGCATCTTTGCTAAAGCCTATTGGGGAAAAGGCATTGGGAAACATGCTGTGGCAATGTTTTTAGCTGATTGTAAAAAGCATTGTACCCTGTCCTTTATAAGCGCATATCTTTATGCAGATAATCTTGGCTCTATGCAGATTCTGGAATTTAATGGATTCTTACGTAAACAAACCTTTATAAAACATGGGAAACCTTGCTACTACTATGAAAAAGCACTGCATAACATGGTATGATACATGCTCTATATATACTTCAAAAACTGTCATAACTGCTGCCTAATAGGAAAAGGATCAAAGATTTTAATATCTTACATAACATGAACACCTTTACTTTCTGGATAGAAAACATTGAATGTCATAAACGATATTGATTCTAGTTGACGCATTCTTGCGGGTAATGTAAACTATGTCAGTGCATGCGTTTTCTTGTTCGCACCAAGAAGCAAAAGAACATTTGATGGTTGATTTTGATTTTCAAACCGGTACCAGCAATAAAGCGCATAAAGGGTAAAAACTGCCCTGTAAAATAAACACGAAAAATAGATGGATTCATGAATTCGCACTTTGATTGAGTGCTTTTTTATCGAGAGTAATTGCTATATCATCATGACAATTGAAATGTGGAGCATACTAGCATAGGTAGTAAAACATTGATAAAAACAAGTGATTTTAATATTAAGTTCGCTTTTGCACATTAGCGTGAAATTCTTAATCTTTTCTTTCACACTTTGAACTTTTATAATGGCAATGTAAGCGATACCGATAGAAAGGAGGACCTGCTATGAGGCTTTGTCATATTATGAATGATTTACTTGAAGCAAAAGATTATTTGAGTCTGGATCATTTCATAAAAACGTATGAGGTTTCAAAAAGAACGATACAAAACGATCTATCGTATCTGATGCAGATGTCTTCACGGAAAGGGTATCAGCTGCATATGCGCCGCGGTAGGGGTTACCTATTAGAGGTGACCAATCGAGAGCTGTTAAATGATTTTATCAAATCCTTGGAAAGTGATCGGCTCATAGATACAAAAGATCGCAACAAAAGCATTGCTGTGTATCTAGCTATGCAAAGTGATTATGTTTCCATGGACAAGGTGGCTGAAACTTTCCAGATATCCAAAACAAGCGTTAAAAAGGAAATGCGGGAAGTAGAGGAGCTATTAGAAAGCTTTCATTTACAGCTAGAGAAAAAAAGCCATTACGGCATACGGCTGATTGGTGCTGCTCATGACTGCAAACAGATGTTGGCGGACTTCTTCTTTGAAAATAATCCATTCTTAGAAAATGCCATGCAAGATATCTTAAAGGATTTTGCTCAGGTGAATTCTTTACTGGTGAATCAGATTGAAAAAGAAGATCTAAACATCAATTACAATGAATTAAAGAATGTCATAGTCTGGCTGCAGATCACGGTCTTTTATGCCCGTATCCATGTGGAAAAACAAATGTTTATGACAAGCAAACCGGTGAATGCGATACAACGCATCGCCTGGAAGATGAAGGAAATGATGGAAGCCTGCTTCGATATTGCAATCAGTGCAGAAAGCTTGCAGGAAATGGAAGTCGTTCTCCGCTTGAATGTCAGGGCAAAACAGCCAACGGTTTCTTTCTCTGATCAGCTGCGTCAAGATGTTGATCTCTTCCTACTGGATATTGACAAATTGTACAACACGGCTTTCAGTGAAGATCAGGACTTTAAGGAATCCTTATTGACCCATGTATCTTTGTTGATTGAGCGTCTGCATCAAAAGATTTCCTATAAGAATACTTTAATTAAAGAAATCTGTATCCGTTATCCAATGATCTTCAACATTGCCATTCGCTTCAGCGATATGCTTAAGGAAAAGTACAATGTGGAGGTTACCCATGATGAAGCTGGTTTCATTGCCACTCATTTTGCGGCTCATATGGAACGCGAGCGAAAATCGCGGATATTGCGCTTTAATCGCATTGGCGTTGTCTGTTCCTCCGGTGGAGGCAGTGCATATCTAATCAAGCTGCAAATCGAATCGTTATTCTCACAAGCGGATGTGGAAACCTTTAGCTTCCTGCAAATGGATGAGTTGGAACGCTATCATCCCGATTTGATCTTTACCATTATGCCGCTGGATCGTGATTTTGCGGCACCTGTCATCTATATCAAAGAGCTTCTGGATGATTTAGATCTCATGCGCATCCGACAGGTATTACAGTATGATAACTGTGATTCTCTATCCATCGCAGATGCGAATTCCTATTTGTATTCTATCTTTGATCGACACTTCTTTCAAATTCGCAAGAGTGATGACTACCCTGCTTTACTGCAGGAAATGGCACAGCAGATTGAAGAGAGTGGCTATGGCGGTGAGCATTATGCACAATATGTCATGGAACGCGAATCGTATATGAGTACCATTTATATGAATGGTGTCTGTATCCCGCATCCGATTGAGATATGTGCAAACCGCAATTTGATTTCCGTATGCATATTGGAAGAGCCAATTTGCTATGAGGATAAACAAGCTTCCATCATCTTCATGGTTTCTCTTACAAAAGAGGATTATGAGGTGCATAAGGATATTACGAAAAAGTTATACCAGTTGATGAATGATGAAAAACGTTTACAACGGGTATTGCGCAATCGTACATTGGAAGAATTGTTGATCGTGATGAAAGAGCTGGATGGAGGAACGCTATGAAAGAAGACTTACTAAGACGCTTAAGCAATGCGGATGCTGTTGCATCAAAGGAAGATGAAGTACGTGAGATTCTTTATGAAGAGTTAAAGGATGCTTGTGATGATATTTCTTATGATCATCTTGGCAGCATGCTGTTTCATGATAAGGGCAGTGAAAAAGATGGCGTAAAGCTGATGTTTGCGGCACATATGGATGAAGTTGGTTTTCTGGTTCGGCATATTTCGGATATTGGGTTTGTTTATTTGATTGCCTTAGGCGGTGTTTTGGATAAAAGCAAAGAGATGCAAAAAGTACGCATCACAACCGCAGAGGGAAAGAAAGTACAGGGTATCTTGAATGTTACGAAAAATGAACAGGGAGCTGTAAAAGAGATGTATGTCGATGTAGGCTGCGATACCAGAGAAGAAGTCGAAGCACTTGGTGTAGCTATCGGAGATATGGTGTGCTTTGCCAGTGATTGTGATATTTTAAATCGTGATGCGATCATTGCAGGAAAAGCAATGGATGATCGAAGTGGATGCTATGTCATCGCAGAAGCACTCAAACAGCTACATGCATGCGGACATCGCTGTGATTTATATATGGCCGCAACCAGCAGTGAAGAAGTTGGCGTACGCGGTGGAAAGACGGCTACCTATCAAATAGATCCGGATATCGTATTTGCCATTGATGTTGCCAATAACCCGGAACTGGTGAAAAACTATACGAATCATCGGCAGATTGGAAAAGGCTGTATGATCGTCCATTATGATAAAACGATGGCACCGAATGCCAAACTATTGCAATTTGTGAAAGATACGGCAAGCAAGCATGGGATTCCTTATCAATGTGATATGTTCAGCGGTGGAGGAACCGATGCAGGAAATGCCCATTTAACACGAAATGGTAAACTCGCAATCGTTATTGGTATTCCATTGCGCTATTGCCATGGTGCATGGTCATTGGTGCATCAAAAAGATTTAGAACATGCCATTGCACTCGTCAGGGAACTTGCATTGGCAATCGATAAAAAACGTTACGAAACATTCATCGATTTTCAAGGAGGTAAGAAGTATGAATGAAATGGAACAGCAGATCGTAGGAATGATATCTGCCGCTGGGGACAGCAAAGCAAAAGCATTTGAAGCTTTAAAGAAAGTGAAAGAAAGTAAGTATGATGAGGCTAGAGCGCTGTTACAGGAAGCAAGAGAGATTGACTTGGAAGCGCATAAGATCCAGACACAGCTGATTACAGCGGAAATGTCCGGAGGCGAAAACAAGCCGGAAGTTGGGTTATTAATGGTTCATGCACAGGACCATTACATGACATCTCAATTGGCAAGAGATCTGATTGAGGAAATGATAAACGTATTTGAAGCAAAGGAGGGAAAGTAAGATGAAGATCGTATTATGCTGCGCTGGTGGATTTTCCACAACCATGCTGATGGACAGTATGAAAAAGACGGTAAAAGACAGTGCTAAACTGAATGAAGCTGATTTTGAATTTAAAGCTATTCCAGTAGATTTACTGAATGCCGAAGTAGAAAACACGGATGTTCTGGTTGTTGGTCCACAGATTGCCCACAAGATTGATTACATCAAACCAATCATTGATCCATATAAGATTCCATATGTCATCGTTGACAAGGAAACCTATGGAAAAATGGATGGGGCAACCGTCATGAAAATGGCTTTGATCGCAAGAAAAAAAGCTGACATGAACAAATAATTTCCATCGGGGGAAATACACACACATAAGAAAGCGAGAGTGAACGTATGTTTGACAAATTTGAAGCATTTATGAACAAATACCTGACTCCAATCGCCAATAAGATGGATAAACAAAGACACTTAAGTGCCGTTAAAAAAGCGATGGTAGCAATGACACCATTGTTGATCATCGGTAGTTTCTGTTTGATTCCAGAAGCGATTCCAAACATGATTGGAGAAAACAATCCTATTTCACAGTGGATCTTAGCAAACCTTGACATTATCTATATTCCATACAATGTCGGTATGGCGTTGATGTCTTTATATGTAGCCGCTGTTATCTCTTATCATCTAGCTCAGTCTTATAAGCTGGATGTACCTGGTACCTTAAGCATGGGTGTCATTGCCTTCTTGATGATGGCCGTTGATTATACTGAAGATGGCGGTATCATGACAACTTACCTTGGCCCAAAAGGTTTGTTTGCGGCAATGTTTGCCTCTATTATCGCAGTAGAATTATACCGCTGGTGTAAAAAGAAAAACTTTACGATCAAGATGCCGGAATCAGTACCTGATTTCGTATCCAGATCTTTTGAAATGATTCCTATTTCTGTTATCGTAATTGGTTTCTTCCTGATCATCCGCGTGGTTTGTGTCAATGGTTTACACACTGTGCCACCAATGATCTTTACGAATCTGTTTGCCCCACTTGTTGGTTCTATGGATAACCCATTTGCTGTTACCTTCTTACAGATCTTACGTTGTTTACTGTTCTTCTTCGGTATCCATCCATCTGTATTAAGCCCTATTACAAGCCCAATTTCTACACAGTTCTTGGCTGAAAATATGGAAATGGTAAAAGCCGGTGGAAAAGCTATGCACTTCTTCACACCTGGTGTAGAATCTGCATTTGGTAACTTTACCGGTACCGGTGTAACCTTCGGTTTGGTATTCTGGTGCTTATTATCAAAATCAAAAGCGCAGAAACAGGTAGGCCGTGTTGCCTTGATTCCAGCATTGTTTGGTATCAATGAACCAATCCTATTTGGTGCACCTATCGTATTAAATCCAATCTTCTTTATTCCTTACGTAATCTGTGGTGGTATCATTGGTACGATTCCACACTGGATGATGAGTTTGGGTTGGGTAAGCTGTTCTACCTTTACCCCTCCATATGTTGGTGTCTTCTTGGAAGGTTTCTTAACCAATGGCGATTACATGTCAATTGTGGCAAACGGTATTCAGCTGATTCTGTCTATTCTGATTTGGTATCCATTCTTCAAGTTGTTTGAAAAACGTGAGCTGGAAAAAGAAGCAGAAAATGCCGAAAAGAAATCCGCTATCTCAGCAGAAGATGAAGCATTATTAAATGATTTAGATTTGGACTTCTAATTACGTAAAAAGCGAAAATCTTACGAGCAAAGGCAAGCATTTCGCTTGCCTTACGTATTTTAAAGAGATAAAAAAGGTTAAGTAGAATAAAATTATAGGCAGTAGGAGAACTACCAAGTTGTATTAGTACCACCTAGCATCAGAAAAACAGTTTCTACTTTACCCTAAAAAGAAAGCAAGGAGGTGCAACATGGCAAAACGATTAAAGAAATTACAAAAGTTTCTGGAAGACGAAAAGTTAGATGCACTGCTTATCAAAAGCAAGACCATGAAGAAGTATATGGATACTCTTACCGGAAGTGGCTGTCAGGTATTAATCTTAAAAGATGCGGCATATCTGATCGTAGATGGTCGTTATATCACCGAAGCAAAACAACGTGAACATGATCTAACCATCATTCTTCATGCTCCCCATAAAACTGGTCGTAACTATTTAGGAACGGTTGAAGAGTTACTGAAACAGCATGGCTGTACTTCACTTGGTGTTGAAGCCAGTCAAATGCTGATCAAAGAATATCGTCAGGTAGAAGAATTAGGTGTTACCATTCGTCTGCTTGGTGATGAAATTGCCAAGATTCGTATCCAAAAGGATGATGAAGAGATTGCCATCATGCAGGAAGCAGTGGATATCACGGATGAAATTTATGCCCGTGTGTTAAAAGAGTTATACATTGGGATGAGTGAGTATGAAATCAGTGCACTGTTACAATACTTTGCCATCAAGGCAGGAGCGCAGCAGATGTCTTTTGAAACCATCGTAGGAACAGGAGAACGCAGTGCTATGCCGCATGGTCGCCCAACCGGACGTAAGATCAAAGCACATGAACCGATTCTTATGGATTTTGGTATTCAGTATAAAAATTATCAATCTGATATGACACGTGTTGCTTTCTTTGGCAAACCACAGCCGGAAATTGAAAAGATCTATCATATCGTTTTAAAAGCACAGCTGGCAGGAATTGCCGCTATGAAAACAGGTGCCTTGGCGAGTGATGTAGATAAAGCAGCTCGTGATATTATCACCAAAGCCGGGTATGGCGATTACTTCGATCATGGCTTAGGACATGGTTTAGGAATCGGTGATGGCGATGAATATCCGATTCTGAATGAGAAGGGTGATGTCATCCTGGATGAACATATGATGATGTCCTGTGAGCCGGGCATCTATCTGCCAAATGTCGGTGGTATTCGCATTGAGGATGATGTTGTCATTATTGATGGTATTGGCAGACCAATGAACAAGACTACTAAAGATATGATAATCTTAAAAGAGGAATAAGCTATGAAATATAATTTTGATGAAGTCAACAATCGTTTAGGCACGTATTGTACGCAATGGGATTATATTGAAGATCGTTTTGGAGAAAAAGATTTATTGCCTTTTTCCATTTCCGATACGGACTTTAAGATCCCCAAACCCATCACGGAAAAAATCTTAGCTGTGGCGCAGCATGAAATTTATGGATATACCCGATGGAATCATCATGATTTCAAAGGTGCTATCACAGGTTTCTTTCAACGCCGTTTTGCTACCGCCATGGAAGAAGATTGGGTGCTGTACAGTCCTAGTGTCATGTATTCTGTATCCTTATTGATTCGCTTGTTATCAAAGCCAGGCGATGCAGTTGTGACCTTTAATCCGATGTATGATTCTTTCTTCACCGTGATTGAGGATAATGAGCGTGTATTGATTTCGCATGATCTCATACATGAGAATGGCAGCTTTGTAATTGATTTTGAGAAGCTAGAAACACAGCTGGCACAGGCGAAGCTCTTCCTATTATGCTCTCCGCATAATCCAACCGGCAGAGTGTGGAGCGAGGAAGAATTACGTAAGCTCATTGCCTTGTGTCGTCGTTATGGGGTAAAGATCATATCTGATGAAATTCATATGGATATTCAAATCGGTGCACGCCGTCATTCCCCGATCTTGAAATTTTTGGATCAATACGATGAGCTGTATTTAGCTTCCTCCTGTTCCAAGACCTTAAATGTACCGGGATTGATTGGTTCTTATGTCATCATCCCTAACGAAGAAATTAGAGATGGCTTCCTCTTTCAGACAAGAAAGAAAGATTTCCTGAATTCTGTCAGTATCTTAGGGATGTATGCGACCATGGCTGGCTATACACAGTGTGATGATTATATCGATCAGATGGTGGAATACTTAAGAGATAATATGCATTATGTGGAAACCTTCCTTGCTAAGGAATTACCGGATTTCCATTTCAAAGCACCGGATGCTACCTATTTAGCTTGGATTGATGGCAGGGATGTGCCATTTACCAGTGAGCAGATTCAGGAGGCTTTGGTACATGTAGGCAAGGTAGCCATCATGAAAGGGGAAACGTATGGTACAAACGGTGAAAAATATTTGCGTTTGAACTGTGGTTGTCCAAGAGCAAAATTAGAGGATGGATTACAAAGATTTAAAAAAGCCATGGATTGGCTATATGCAAAAAACAAATAAGAAGTGAGGTTAACTATATGAGTGAAACAACTGGTATCTTTCGTAAATTAAGCAGCAAGCTGGATCATACACCGAATGATATCCCTATGGGGAAACGTTTAGGTGCCTATTTTATCGATTGGTCTTTAGGCGGTATCATCAGTGGTTTTCCAGCGGTCTTGCTGTATGGTGTCATTACCGGTAAAAGTGACATGTTTTCTGATTTGTATGTGTTTGAGGCATTAGGTTTTGAACGTTATTGGGGCATGATAGCAGGTATCTTATGCCTGTTGGCAGCCATTCTGTACTATATTGTCGTACCATGTAAGATTTGGAGGGGACAGACGCTTGGTAAGCATCTGCTTGGTCTGCGTATCGTACGCAAAGATGGGAAAGCTGTCAGAGTAAAGGAATTGATCTTACGTCAAGGAATTGCTATCTTCCTGATGGAAGGAACCTTATTTATCATATCTACGTATATTCGTCAGCTGGTGACTTTAGTAACATGGGTATATGTTGATGCTATTTGGCAGTATATCGGGATTGCCTTTACATTGCTATCGGTCGTTTTAGCAATCTATACGGCGAGTCATCGTGCTTTGCATGATTACATTGGGGGAACAAAAGTTGTATTAGCTTTAAAAGAAGAGGAAGTAAAAAAGGATACGCCAAGACAAACAGAGAAACCTAAACCAGAGCAGCAAAAAAGAAAACAGAAGCCAATGCCTGCACCTCAGAAAAAGACGGAGAAGAAACGTCTGCCAAAAAAGAACGGAAAGAAATAAGTTTCACTCTTATAAGGACTTTTCATTGAGAAGAGTCCTTTTTCTGTAGAGCATATACATGAATTTATATGGCGGTTATAAAGTAGGACATCGATAGCTAGCTATGTCTAAACACTATTAAAAAAATCATAATGATCGACAGAAGCTACTCCCATAAGATGAACAGGTTATAAAAATTTTAAATGGTAATTTATGTAAGCGCTTGACAATGGCCATAAATGGCTTATAATATACTTGTAACGTGTTACTGTTAAAAACAGGCATGAGTTATAGTAATAACTTGTATACTTTTTAATGGAGGTAATTATGTTACGTTTTTTTAAGCCAAAAAATCAAAAAATTGAGGTTTATTCATCGAATTCCGGGTGTTTATATGCGCTGGAACAGGTGAAGGATGATATTTTCAGCACAAAGATGATGGGAGAAGGAATCGCTATCAAAACCGATGACGCTTACGTTTTTTCCCCAATATCAGGAACAATTGAGATGATTGCAGATACGAAGCATGCAGTCATTGTGAAAAATGAAAGTGTCAATATACTTGTTCATGTAGGTGTTGATACATGCATGTATAAAGGAGAGGGTCTACAGGTGCTGACGACAAAAAATGCAGAAGTAAAGGTCGGTGATCCTTTAATCAAGGTTGACAGACAATTCTTTAAAGAAAAAAACATAAATACAGATACCATTTTAATTTTCATGGATTGCGAAAGTGAGCGTATTCAGTTGTACAGTGAGAACTTAGTCACGCAGGGGAAGACAGCCATCGCCAGTATTTGCAATAAGAAGCAATAAAAATGGGTAATTATAAAATAAGTAAGGTTTTAAACAATAACGTTGTTATTGTATGTGATGAAAAGGATAGAGAGCTCATAGCTCTGGGTGGCGGTGTAGGCTTTGGAAAGAAACGCGGTGAATATATCTCAGATGAGGATATGGAAAAGAAATTCATTGCCGCGGACAGTGAAGATTTATATAAAAAACTTTTTAACACATTAACACGTGTATCTGTAGAATATGTTGATATTGTCGATTATACGGTAGAAATAGTAAAAAAGGATTTGGGTATTAAGCTGAATCCACAAATCTATGTACTGCTTATGGATCATCTTTCCTTTGCTGTTGAAAGAGCAAAAGAGCATTTAAATCTATCATGTCCTATGTTAGCAGAGATTAAGATTATCTATAAGAATGAATACAATGTTGCGAAAAAGGTATTGGATTACTGCGAGAAGAAATTGCATATTCGCTTACCTTCCAGTGAAGCAGGATTTATTGCCATGCACATTATGAACGCTACCAACTGTACATCTGACATCAATCAGACATTGGATGTCATGGTTATCGTCAATGGTGTTGTACGCATCATAAAAGAGTATTATCAAATCGAATTTGAAGAAAATAGTTTAGATTATTTACGCTTATTAACACATCTGAACTTCTTTGCGAAACGGATCGTGTTAAAGCAAATGGAAGAAAATGATCAGGAAGTTATTGAGTTACTCCAAGGGAAATATCTGGAGGCTCAAAAATGTGTGGATGAAATAGTCAAATATGTGAAAGAAAATTTCGGGTATACGATTTCGGAACAGGAACGTATCTATTTGGCTATCCATATTAACCGAAACGTGAAAAAGAAATAGGTACTGGGAGTGTTACTGAAAAGGCAGACCCGGTGATAAGTACGCACAGGAAAGAGTTGCGCTACTTTATCATCGGGTCTTGTTTTTTTGAAATAAAGATCCTTGGAATCAGAAGTGGCCACATGATGCAAGAAAAGAAAGGATGATTACAAACCAACACTAACAATGTTAAGTAACAAAACGCAACAACAATCTTATCAAATAAACTTGGAAAGGAGATTAACATTCAAATATTGAACGTTATAAAAGCATTATGAAAGAAAAAATATCAAGAACCATGCAAAGCTTTGCTCGTGGTATTTTACAGCCTGTATTTTTTGCGGCACTTATGGGAATTGTAGTGGCTATTTGTCAGATTTTGCAATTTGATTTTATGCCAGACATCGTAAGCACTTTCGCAAAACAAATATCTGGAGCAATGACATATATTATTGGAAACCTGAGCATTCTGTTTGCCATTGCCTTGGCAACACATTTCGCTAAAAGAAACAAAATGGAAGCAGCTATTCTTGTTGTATTAACGTATTTAACCTTTATGTCCTTAAACAATGCCATGTTGAATGTGACTGGAAAACTGTCAGATGCTGAAATGCTGATGGGGACAGGTCAGAAAATGGAGCTTGGCATGCAAATTACCGATATGGGTGTCTTCCTTGGAATCATTTTAGGTTGCCTAGTCGGTTATATGCATAATAAGTTTAGTTCAACTTCCTTTAAAGGGTTGCTAGAGCCATTTGGCGGTGCTAAATTTACCTATTTCTTATTAATTTTTGTAGCCTTTGCCTTTTCTCTAATTGCTGTTTATGTATGGCCGTTATTGTCCGGCGTGATCTATAGCATTACACAATTCTTAGGAGAATCCGGTGGTATCGGTGTATTCCTCTACGACTTCTTGAAACGTCTATTAATTCCGACCGGTTTGCATCATTTTATCTGGACACCATTATTCTATACTGAATTAGGTGGTGTTGCTGAAATCGCAGGACAGGTATATGCAGGAGCACAACCAATCGCTTTAGCAGAATTAGCAAATGCTAATAGTATTACTTCTTTACATGAATCCATGCGATTCTTCCAGACGAATATTTCCGTTATCTTTGGTTTCCCTGGAATTGCAATGGCTATCATTGCGACTGCGAAACCCGAAAATAAAGCAAAGATTAAGAAATTGGTGATTCCGGCATGTATTGCTTGCGTCATGGCTGGACTTGGGGAGCCGATGCTATTCCTCTTTATCTTCTGTGCGCCGTTATTATGGGTTGTCGATGCCGTTCTTACCGGGGTATTTGCGACGGTTGCTTATCTGATTGGTATACAAGTATACTGGCGTGGATTATTAGAAACCATCTTACAGAATTTCGTATTAGGAGCTGGATTGACCAAATGGCCTTTAGCATTAATTTTAGGTCCGATTGCGACGATTACCTGGTTCTTTGTCTTTAAGTTCCTCATTGTGAAATTCAATTTAAAGACACCTGGTCGTACCGATAATTTAGAAGATCTTAGTGATTCTCAATTGGCATTAAACACAGATGGTGAAGTGACTATTTCTGATAAAGATATGATTACCGGATTGATTATTGAAGGTTTGGGAGGCAAGGATAACATTCTTGCAGTAAGCAATTGTTTTACACGTTTACGTGTCGATGTGAAGGATGAAACTCTTGTAAATAAAGAGATGCTGAATAAAACAGGCAATAGTGGAATCGCCATGAATGGCAAATACATTCAAGTGATTTATGGACCTGCCGCAAGAGATCATCGCACAAGGGTTTGTGAAGCGTTAGGATTAGAAGATTAAGTCAAAGGAGGCAATATGAGTGATAAACAATTGTTGATGTCAGTATTGCAACATCAAAAAGGATTCGCAAGAGCGCCGTGGGTGCCCTTTGCAGGAGTACATGCAGGTTCGCTATGTGGCTATGATGCCAATGAAATCTTACATGATGCAGATAAGCTTGTTGAGGCATTGATGAGTGTTAACACATATTATCATCCGGATGGACAGCCTGTTATTTTCGATCTTCAATTAGAAGCAGAAGCTTTGGGTTGTGAACTGTACTGGGACGAGGGAGGAAAAGTACCTCCCACTGTCCGTACACATCCTTTTGAAAATGAAAAGAAGATACCATGTCGCTGCATGATACCAGAGGAAGAAGATGGACGGTTTCCGATTGTTCTTAAAGCTATGCGGAAAATGAAGGAACTTGTTTCTGAACATACGGCATTATATGGATTGATCTGCGGACCATTTACCTTGGCATCACATTTACGAGGACAAATGCTCTTTATGGATATGTATGATGATGCGGATTATGTTCATAAATTAATCGCTTTTTGTAAAGAGGTTTGTGCATCTGTTGCACAAATGTATCTGCAAAATGGTATGGATATTATCGGTTATGTCGATCCTTTATTATCGCAAATATCATCTGAGCATATCGAAATGTTTTTGCTAGATGCATATGCGGAGTTGTTTCAACATTTAAAAACGTGTCATGTTCCTTCCTGCTTGTTTGTCTGTGGGGATGCTACGGCGAATCTGGAAGTCTTATGTCGAATGAAACCAGATTGTCTCTCGGTTGATGAAAACGTGTGTATGAAGGATGCTTTGGCAGTATGCCGAAAATATGATGTGGTTTTAGGAGGAAATATCCAGCTTACGATTACTATGCTGCATGGTAGCTCACAGGACAATATGAAGGCGGTCATTGATATTATTGAGCAATGTGAAGGTACAGATGATTTGATTATATCACCGGGCTGTGATATGCCCTTTGATGTTCCGGTAGAGAATGGTATCGCTTGTTATCAGGCAGTCACTGATTATGAGAATGTTAAAACAGCTTTACAATATTATGATCCTGAACAGACATTCGATGATGTCGAAATAGAGCTTTTACACTATGATGATTTGCAACGGCCAATCGTCGAAGTATTTACATTAGATTCACGAACATGCGCAGCATGTACCTACACGATGAATATGGTTAAGGAAGCATATCATCGCCAAAGTGATGCTTTTGATTACATCGAATATATGTATGTAGATAAAGCAAGCATAGCGCGTTGTCGCAAAATGAATGTAGAGCATCTGCCCTGTATTTATGTAAATGGAAACTGTATATGGTCCTCACGGATACCTACAGTAGATGAATTTTTAAGTACCATTAAAAAAATAGGAGGTAAGTAAATGCCATTATATAAACAATTCCCTAATGCCGAATATCCGCCATTATCCAGGGAAGAAATTCGCAGTCTGATTAAGGGTGAAGGTGCCTTGCGCCCTGCTGTTATCATCCATGGTCATTGGATTCATGTTGATGAATTAAGTGAGTATAAACATAAACCAATCAATGATTTGCATGAACGTATGCCTTGTGATGCCGCTCCGTTTTATATGAAAAAACCGGCCATTTTTGGGAAAAAGGGGGAGTTTTGCTACTGTGATGTAGAAGGGGCAGATCCATCATTGAAAAGAAAGCCGGGAGAATCCGTTGCTGTTGATGAAGAAAATGCTTTGGATTGGGATGTAATTGAACAGATTTCCGAAAATTGTCCGGATGCCGAACATCCTGATTTATTTGAAACAGCGCCACAAGAAGATGGAAGATATCGCTTAATGTCGATTACGCCTTTCTTCATGTGGTATCAAGTAAAATTCCGAGGATTACAAAATACGCTGTTGGATATGTATTTGGAACCTGAGCGTGTTCATAAACTGAATCAGAAACGCTTGAAATACATTTTACGGACGATGGAACGTGGGGTACAGGAAGCTAATATTGACGGGATTACGGTGTTAGATGATATCGGAATGCAGACAGGGCCGTTTATGTCCAAAGAATTATTTGATGAATTTTACTTACCTTACTATAAAAAAGTTTGTGAGCGTGCCCATGAATTAGGTATTGATGTTTGGTTCCATAGCTGTGGAGACATCCGTGAATTATTACCATCATTAGTAGAAGCCGGAATTGATGTATTGCATCCTGTTCAAAAATATTGCATGGATGAAAAAGAAATCGTGGAAACATATGGAGATGATTTGGCCTTTTGGTGTGGATTTGATTTGCAGCGTTTATTTCCATTTGGCAATGTCGAAGATATTCGTGCAGAAACACGATTCTTAGCAGATACCTTTTGGCAGCCGCATAAAGGTAAGATGATTTATACCATCAGTAACCGTATTGGGGATAATGTACCTTTGGAAAACTATTTGGCATTTGTGGAAGAAGCATATCGCTATGGATCACAGATTGAACAAAAGGGAAATGGACAGCATGCATCTCCCGCTTATGCAGATAAAGAAAAATGGTATGGGATAGAAGCAACTACCACATCAGATGAATAGGAGAGATAACGATGACAAGAGAAGAATTGTTAAAGGCAATTATTACAGAATTGCAAAAAGGAAAGATCAAGGATTTTAATGAGCATGTTCAAGAGGCATTGCGTGAACAAATCCCAGCCACCGTATTATTAAATGACGCCTTTTTAGTAGCTATGCAAAATGTTGCTGATAAATGGTCACAGGGCAAAGCGTTTATTCCCGAAGTGTTAATTGCTGCCAGATGCTTAAATTCAGGATTGGATTTTGCTGGGGTTAGATAGCGATACTTTTTACATCTACCATGTTGCGGCGGTCATGGTTGACAACTTGCGTCGGCTCCTGCTCGGTATCAACCTGTCCGACAAAGCTATAATGGATTTCGATTTTCCGGGTGTTGGTTTCCCGGTCTAATTCATGTATCAAAATACGGTCGATAAACTCATGGACGTTTTCATAGGTCAATTCCTGTATGTCGCTGTATTTCCCGACAATCTGAATAAACCTTGATATATCCCTTTTTCGCTCGGTAACGGTTGCGATCTGCTGTTGTAACTCGTCTATCCTTGCGGCAAGGGATTTCTTTTCGTCCTCATAGCCGGAAGTTAGAAACACAAACCGTTCATCTGTCAGTCTGCCTAATGCGTTGTCCTCATACAGCTTGCGGAAAAGCGTGTCAAGTTCGGTCATACGCGCCTGTGCTTTGAAAAGTTCCTTTTGCTGCTGCGCTAATGCCTTTCTCGCTTCCATGTCGCCGTACTCGGTAGCTTTACAGATAAAGTCCTGTTCGTGTTCCTTAACATACCGCAAAACCCGCCGCATATCTTCCAGCACTAAATCAAGAAGTACGTTTTTGCGGATATAATGAGAGGTACACTCGCTGCCTGTCCTTGCCCTGTTGCGCCATGCGCCGCAAGAATAGGAAAACTTGCGCGGCTCGATATTTACGCCCTGTTGGTAATACATCTTATGTCTGCAACCAGCGCAAAACAGCAAGCCGGAAAAAATATCAATCTCCGCTGCTTTTGTCGGGCGGTGGCGGGTAGCAATCCGCTTTTGCGCAAGTTCAAAGGTTTCCTCGTCAACAAGCGGCTCATGGGTGTTTGGGAAGAAATAGCGTTGTTCTTCTTCGTTCTTCCGGGTCTTTTTCGACTTGTAGGATACCTTGTGAGTTTTCGCGGTTATGGTATGCCCTAAATATTCCTGCCTTGCTAATATGTCATAGAGCGTTTTGTCCGGCCAAGTATAGGGGGCGATCATTGCCCGCTGATACCGCGCCTGTCCTGTACGCTGATAGCGCAACGCTCCAATCGTCAAGACTTTGTTTTCCGCAAGCCATTTTTGGATTTCGCACATACGCACGCCGCTAACAAACATAGCGAAAACCTGTTTGACAATCGGCGCGGTTTCCGGGTCGGGTATAAGGTGGTGGCGGTTGTTCGGGTCTGGGATATAGCCGTATGGATATTCCCCGTTGACGCGCTCGCCTTTTTGCGCCTGTGCCTGTTTAACTGCGCGGATTTTCTTGCTTGTGTCGCGGGCGTAAAACTCGTTAAACCAGTTCCGCAAGGGGGTAAACTCGTTATCCTCCCGCGCTGTGTCAACTCCGTCGTTGATCGCGATATAGCGTACTCCGTTTTCGGGAAATACAATCTCTATGAGTTCGCCCGTTTTCAGATAGTTTCTGCCAAGACGGGAAAGGTCTTTGGTAATGACCGTCGTCACTCGTCCGGCTTCCACTTCCTGCAACATCGCTTGCAGCCCCTCGCGCTCAAAACTCACGCCGGAAAATCCGTCGTCCACAAAAAACTTTGTGTTCAAAAAATGGTGTTCGTCCGCATAGCGTTGAAGTATCATTTTTTGGTGCTGTATGCTTCCGCTTTCTCCGGCTTGCATATCCTCTTGACTTAAACGGCAGTAAAGGGCGGTGATTTTATTCGACTGTAACATTAGTCCTCCTTTCCGACAGCCGAATAAACAGGTATAATGTGTTGCTATCATTATACCATATCCCGCCGCCTAATGCACTACTCGGACGCTAAAAATCCCGGATTTCCGGGCTTTTTCTGCAAATCCTTTACAATGAGTTTCTCAATCTTTTTATGGATTGTATCGGTTGCCTTTTCACTCGGCAACGCTTGAACAAGATAGGTGATTTTCCCTATTTTGCGTTCGGTTGTAATTGTCTGTTTTTTATCCATTAGAAAAACCTCCTTTTCCTGTATGGATAAACTATATTCGTCAAAAGGCAAAAACGGGCGGTTGTTAGCTGCAACCTCACGGGAGTTTCACCCCGGCCCATGCTTATGGGTGCGCCGCGCAATACTTTGAGGGTGTTCAACGCGGGAGTATCATTGTGCCGCCTTGTATGTCGTCGCCCACAAGCTGCTAAACCTGTTTTACGGCGCGGTAGTTCTCGCTCGGCTTTTCCCCTATGGGGAAAAGCTGTCATGGCGTACCCGCCGACTGGCTCGGTACAGACGGAATGTACCCGTTTGCCTGTTATGCTGCGCACCAAAGGCCGCTTTCTTTGTCAAAGAACAATAGGCTTTGTCGGCCTGCAAAAGCACATCAACAGCGGATATGCTTTTGCGGAACGACAAATAGCCCATAACGGGAAGCGTGGAAAGGGGACACGCTCCCCGCATGGGCTAAAAGATTATCCTACATGAAAAGCAAGGGTGCGGGTAATAAGGCGCACTTGCAGCCTGTTACGCATTTCCTCGTCCACATAGGAATAGGTATTGCCCGCGTCGTCTTTCAGCGTGCGGGTACAAAGTTTCGCTATGTAACCCTCGTAGTGCTTCAAGATCGCGCACATGGCGGTTGTGTCGCCGTTTGCCGCTGCGGAAATGACAGGGAACGGCAACAGATTTTCAGACTTCCTAACGGTATTCATCATCTGCTTTTCCCTCCAAATACTGTTTGATTTTCGCAAGCGCGGATTTCCTGTGCCGGAAAACCGTCGTGCGTACAACATTCAGCAGTTCGCCAATTTCCGCGTCGCTCATATCCAAGAAGTAGGACAAAAGGATAATGTCGCGTTTCCTTTCGGGCAAAGCGTTAAGGGCTTCGGCAAGCAGTTCATTTTTGACGAGTACATCAAAGCCGGACACTTGAAAACGGAAATAATCGCTTTCGTATTCGTCCGTTGTGAAAAGCTGCGCGAGTTCGCTTTCGCTCAAATCCGAAAAAGTAACTTCGCGTGCTGCGCGTTTCGCAAGAGTGCGGCGGTGGCTTTTCGCTTCGCCGACCAAAGTTTTCTTTGCTAATGCGTCGTACTGATGTTGTATTCTTTCCTTGTCGGAAGAAGATAGCTCCATAGAGTTCACCTCCTTCCCGCGTGGAGTAGAGGACGGGAGTTAAGGGCTTGTCCTCTCTGCCCCTTTCGCTCCGTACCCGTTCGGGAGATGGCTCTTGAGTGCGCTTTTCAGAAAAAAGTTGAAAAAAGCAAAATGCGCCCGTCCGCAAGACGCGGACGGGCGCAAAGGAAATGTAAGCAGTAGCTAAATGTATTGACAGTTCACATTCATAGCCGGAATATCCCGCTTGCGGAGCATAGCTTTTTTTGACCGCAAAGCATTAGGCGGGTTACAGTAAATAAAAATGGACACGGCGATACCTCCCCGATACCGCCGTATCCTTAAAAAAGGGCGACTTTAATACACTACCCGCAATCCATTCTATAATAGGGAACAGCGGCTTTTGCGCAATATTAAATAAAAAAGCCGATAACACATAGGTTTTTTGACCTAATGCGTTATCGGCTCTGCGTCTATGCGTCTGGCACTTTTAATCATTTTTTTTTGAATTTATTATATGTGTTAGCTAACTGTCCACAAGCCGCGTTAATCTCTCTGCCATGAGAAACTCTCATAGTAACTTCAAGTCCTGCTTGCTCTAATTGATGTTTGAATGCAACTATTTCCCGTTTCTGTGGTGCTTTAATTCTTGAATTGCTTGTTGGGTTGTATTGTAACACGTTAATCATAACTTTTTTGCCCCGAAACCATTTTGCAAGTTGTCTTACATCTGAGGGCCGGTCATTTATACCCGGTAAAAGCAAATACGCAAAGACAATTTTGCGATTATGCCTTTCAGAATAGGATAAGGCTTGCTTAACAACATCTTCAATAGCATATATGCGCATGTGAGGAATAATACGATTTCTTGCAGATTGTGTTGCTGCGTGTAAAGATATTGTCAACTGAATTTTAAGATGTTCCTCGCGCAATTTTTTTAATTGATCGACCGGACCAACTGTTGATATGGTAATGCCGTCGGTTGGAAAGTTGAGCCCATATCTATCTCGGAGAATATGGATTGCTTTTATCAAGTTGTCATAATTGAATAAAGGCTCTCCCATACCCATAAAAACGATACGGTTTACTTTTCGACGCAACAATATAATCTGTTGTACGATTTCTGACGATGTTAGATTACGAACAAAGCCATTTCACCCGGACTCACAAAAAATACAACCAACAGGACAACCGACTTGTGTGCTCACGCAAACAGTTCCACCATCTCGCCGCTTGATAAAAACCGTTTCAATGTATTTGTTGTCTTTCAGTTCGTAAACATACTTTTCAGTATCACTGCTTTTGCAAATATTTTTTACCAACATTGATAGATTTTTTTTGCGTGGTAATTGCTTATATAATTCTTCATATAAGGCTTTTGCTTCATTCTCGCCAATAACTTCCGACATTTCTTTGTAAGTAAATCCGTATGGATCATTCCGTACTTCCGCAGGCGTATATTTAGGTAAACGTTTCATTTTTATATCCTTTCTTCTAAATAATAAAAGTTTGTTTTTCTGTATTTTTGATTACAATCTCTAATTTTTCTACATCAATGATATGCGTCAATTTGCATTTAGGGCAGAAAAGAGGAAAATCTTTTAATACAGTATTATGAAATACTTGAACTCTCGTCTTTCCGTTACAAATCGGACATTTTATCCAATATTTTTTAAGCATTATATTTCACTCGTCCTTTTTACACAAAAAAATGCACAGAGCAGTACAACAAAACTAAGGCATAGCTTGCACTATGTCTATACTATATCTATACGTCGTTAGTTTTTTGTATAGCATCCGCAAAATAAGCATGACAAAAAAGCCCATGTTGAAAATGGGAAAATCCTTTTTTTCAATGCTTATCTAATACGCATGCTATGCAACATAAACGCCGCCTCCTTTTACATAAATTTTATTTTATCAGAAAATCAGTCTACTGTCAATACACAACAGGAAGTATTTAACCTAATGATATGAATTGTGTGGACATATCCAAAAAGAAAGGTGAACTGTAAAATGTAACAGGGTGAATGAAAATGGCAAAAAGACCCGTACCATTGTACGACTTTAAGGCTTTCGGGGCAGCTATAAAAGCCGCGAGAAATGAATACGGCGAGAGCCGCAAAAAGGTAAGCGACGAGTTATATATTTCCCCGCGCTACCTTGCGAATATCGAGAACAAGGGACAACAGCCGAGTTTACAGGTATTCTATGACCTTGTAACCCGGTATCATATTTCGGTAGATCAATTTTTCTTCCCGAACAGCAATGCGGAGAAATCCACCGGGCGGCGGCAGCTTGACGCGCTGCTGGACGGTATGAGCGATAAAGGCATACGGATTGTAACCGCAACAGCAAGGGAGATAACGGAAGTCGAAAAAGCAGAGGATTAACCTCACAATATGAGAAATCGGGAGATTGCAGCGCATGGCGGCTGCAATCTTTTTTTGCGTCCAAAATCAAAGGAACGCGCAACAAATACCGCCTTTCGGTGGGGGTATGGAGTAGATAGCAAGCACAGCAAACGAGTACCCGTTTGCGGAAAATGCTTGTTGGGATAATCCCAAACCCTTATACCGAAAGGCGGTGCGGAAATGGAAAACCGAAAGAGAAATATACAGATGAAGTTTTACGTTACGGAAGAAGAAAAGCGGCTGATCGACGAGAAGATGAAGCAGCTTCCCATAAAGCAGTATGGGGCATACTTCCGTAAAATGGCGATAGACGGGTATATTCTTGTCGTTGACCGAAGCGACACAAAAGCATATATCCGGGAACTGCAAGCGGTGAGCCGGAACATCAACCAAATTGCAAAACGCGCCAATGCGACGGGGACGGTTTACAGGCAGGATATAGAGGACATTAAAAAGGCGGTGGACGAGATATGGCGGTTACAAAGACGCACCCTATTAAATCAACCTTAAAGGCTGCGATAGACTATATCTTAAATCCCGAAAAGACAGACGGGAAGCTGCTTGCGTCCTCTTTCGGCTGCGGGCTGGAAACCGCCGATATTGAGTTTGCATGGACGCGGGAAGCTGCCGGAGATCGCGGCACACATTTAGGGCGGCACTTGATACAATCCTTTGCGGTGGGAGAAACCACACCGGAAGAAGCGCACAAAATCGGCATGGAACTTGCCGGGGCGGTATTAGGCGGCAAGTATGAGTTTGTTTTGACAACTCACGTCGATAAAGACCATCTGCATAATCACTTGATTTTCAACGCGGTTAGCTTCGTTGACTACAAAAAGTACCATTCCAACAAGCAAAGCTATCACTTTATCCGGCGCACCAGCGACAGGATATGTAAAGAGCATGGGCTATCCGTCGTCGTACCGGGACAGGACAAGGGAAAAAGCTATGCAGAATACACCGCCGAAAAGCAAGGGACAAGCTACAAAGCAAAGCTGAAAACGGCGATAGATACTCTCATTCCCCAAGTGAAAGATTTTGACGAACTGCTGCGCCGCTTGCAGGAAATGGGGTATGAAATCAAACAGGGCAAATACATTTCCTTTCGCGCTGCCGGACAGGAACGGTTTACCCGCACAAAGACGCTCGGCGCGGCCTATACGGAAGAAGCGATAAAGGAGCGTATCAAGGGCGTGTATGTTGCCAAAACAAAAACGCTGCGGGAAGATAAGAAAATCCGGCTTGTCGTCGATCTTGAAAACAGTATCAAAGCCCAACAGTCGGCGGGCTATGAACGGTGGGCAAAAATCCATAATCTGAAACAGGCTGCTAAAAGCATGAACTTCCTAACCGAAAACAAGATTGAGTATTATAGCGAACTTGAAAGCAAGATAGCCGATATTATGACCGCTCATGACGCGGCGGCAAAGGCGGTTAAGGAAGTGGAACAGCGTATGTCTGATTTGTCGCTGCTTATCAAGCACACCACCACATACCGACAGTTAAAACCGATTTACGATGAATACCGAAAATCGCCGGACAAGGAAAAGTATCTGCGGGGGCATGAAAGCGAAATTATCCTGTTTGAAGCTGCGGCAAGGGCATTAAAGGAAATGCAGATAAAGAAGCTGCCCGATCTCGCCGCGCTGCGCAAGGAGTATAGAAGCTTAAACGACAGGAAAACCAAATTGTATGAAGATTATCGGCAAGCCAAGAAGCAAATGCAGGAATACGGCGTTGTCAAAAAGAACGTCGATAGTATTCTTTACCCGTCCCAAAGCAGGGCGCGGGAGCAGGAGCGATAAGGCGCAAAACATGGGGTGGCAAGTGGAATGTTAAGGGCTGAAAACGCCTGTGTTTCTGCGGCTTCCAGCGCATGAAAACGACATAGACGATAAAGTATATTCAAACCCGCAAAAACGGCTTTCTAATTGTCCACGCAAGGACAAAAAAAGAACAGGGGCGCGGTGCCGGAAATCGGCAACCGCGCCCCTGTTCTCTATGGGCTATTCCTCGTCGGTCAAGATAAACTCCCTTTCGGAAAACTCGCTGTCCGTCATGGCTTGCAGCTTGTTCACCGCTGCGGCGGCAAGCTGGCGCATATCCTCGTCCATGTAGGGCATGGCGGCAAGGATATTTTCAAGCGTTGTTTCCCGGCTGTCCTCGGCGTAGATCGCAACAATGTTTTCTTCCTCAATGGTAAAGCGGGTATTCATGCTATCAAACCTCCAAATCCTTTTTATGCTCTTTCTGTTTATCTTTCGGCTGCTGCGCCGCCTGTTTCTTGTATTCGTCCAGCTTCTTCAAAATGGACGGTTTTTTCTGCGGCTGTTCCCGTTTCTCGGCTTTTACCGCTTTTGCAAGGTCGGTAACGGAAATCGCTTCCCCCGCCTTTGCCCGCTGCTCAAAATCTGCAACGGTGGGCGTTTGCGGCGTATTGTTGATAAGCCCGTCAAAATTGTTGTCGTTCTGCTCTATGGTGTCCTCGACGTGCTTTAAGGGATTATCCCGCTGCGGCTGCTCGGCGGCTATGGCATAAGCCTGTGTGCCATTCCCCATAATGAGATACTTCCCGTCCTCCGACGCATGGTGAAAACCAAATCCCGCCGCTTCGATCTGTTCACGGCTCATATCGGTAATATGAAAATTGCCCCTCGGCGTTCTAACGGTTTCACCCGTCAAAAGGCTGTCGGGGGTCGCTTCCAGCTGCTGCTTTTCAAGCTGCCCGTCCTTGTAGGAATATCCTTGCGCCGCGATTGCTTCAAGGGTCTTGCCCGTAACGTCGCCATAAATCCGCTTGTCTGCGTCAACCAGCATTTGCAAAGTGTCTTGTACGGTGTCGGACAAGGCTTGCTGCTGTTCGGGCGGCAGCTTGTCAAATACGGGGGTCTGCTGCTCCTGCAAAAACTCCGGCACTTGCTGAAAACCGATACTGTCTACATAGTGGGCGGTGTCCTCGTCGTTCTGATGAAGCACAACAATGTCGGAAACGGAAAGGCTATGCCCCTTAAAGTCGGCGGGGTGGTCGATATTAAACCTTTCCCAAATGTCGCCCAGCGTCATATCCTTTGTAAGCGGTGCAGTATAGACGAGTTCATAATTTACCCGGTCAATGGTAAGTCCAGCCGCTTGCAGACGGTCATAAGGCTCAAAGCGCAAGTCCCTTGTTTCGTCCCCGCGCTTTAACTGATAAATGGAAAAGGTATCGCCCTGCTCCTGCTCGGCTTGCCGCTGCTGCAACTCGGTAAAATGCCCCTCAATCTCGGTAATGAGTTCCTTTGCGGTGGTCTGTATTGTTTCAAGGGACGCTTTTAACTCGGTCATTTCCTTGCCGCTGCTCCAACCAGCCACATAGCCGAAAGAGTAATCGGAAGTATCAAGGCCGAAATGCTGGCAAACCGTATAAGCGACGCTTTCCGCTTCTACCTCGCAGGTATGGCGGTCAACGCGGTTTTGCTGCTCCGGCGGGGCGTTTAAGTCTACGTCGTGCAGCTTCGCATGGGCGATTTCGTGAATGGCGGTCTTTACCGCCTGTAATTCACTCACGCCCTCTTTGATTGCAATACGCTTGTCGGTCAAACTGAAATACCCATTTGCGCCGTTTGTGATCTGCTCAAATGCAATCGGGACGGGGGACGCTTTTTCAAGGGCGGCGAAAAAATCCTCGTACTGCTCCACATCGGCAAGCAGCGGTTTAACGGAAAGGTCGGGAAACTCCTTGCCCTCGGTCTGCGAAATATCAAAGACGGTTATAACCTTAAAGGCGGGGACGGTGATTTCCTTTTCTTCCTTTACCACTTTTCCCTCGCGGTCAAGCATGGGCTTTCTCGTTTCGGGGTCGATTTTATCAACCAGCTTTTTCACCTTGTAGGGCGCGGGGGCAAAGATTTTAATGCCTTTCTCGCCTTTCTTTACATGGCGGTCAAACTCCTTTTCCCATTGACGGAAGCCCATTACCAAATTGCCGCCCTGCATAGCAATTAGGATAGTGTTATTCAAACTATAATCATGGAACTTTGACATAGCGGTTAGAAACTCTTTGTAGCGGTCGCTGTCAAAAATCGCCTGTACGCCCTGTTCCAAACGCGCGGTGATCTCCTTTACCTTTTCGGCGGGCTTTTCGGAAGTAAGGATAATGGGGACGACGGGGCGGGGCTGCTGCGGCTCTGCGGCCTGTGCGTCTGCTTGCTGCGTTTCGGCTGCGTCCATATAGGCTTTGTCCTGTTCGCCGCGCTCCGGCTGCGGGTAACTCATAATGCGGTATTCTTCCGGCACTTCGCGCCCCTCAAACTGCCGTTCCCACTCGTCGCCGCTTTCCACGATATAGCCGTACTCGGTAAACGCGCCTTTTTCCTGCGCGGCAGCGTTCCTGCCAAAAGTAGAAAGGTCAATGCCGCCTTTCCATTCTTCGGGCATTTGTACCATGCCGGATTGATTTAAGTAATAGTCGCCCAAATCGTGGTAGTTATGTACTTCGGGGATATGGACGTAAAAATCCACGTTGTAGGTGAAGTCAATTACCTGTCCAATATTTGCAAGCCCGTTTTTCTGCTGCAAAGCTGCGTTCAGCTTGCCAACCTCGGCGGGGTCAAGCTGTTCGAGCCGCGCCGCAAGAAAATTGAGTTCGTCCACGTCGGCGGCGCATACCATTTCATAAGGCAAGGCAATATGTTTCTCCGGGTCGTCGGAATAGCCGCGAATGGAAAAATCCTGCGGGTTGTCGGCGGTAATGCCGACGTTCCGCATAGCTTCGTGCAACTGCTCCTTTGTGGCGGGCATATCCAACCAATAGCCGCCGGGGTCGCCCGCGTCAAAGCGGCTGCGGTTGCCTATCATAATAGAAAACTGTTCGCTCATGTGTTCACGCTCCTTTTCCTGCCCGGTATTTTCGGGGATAGCTGCCGCCTGTTGCTGCTGCGGGGGTTCTTCGCCCTCTATGGTGTAGTCCGGCATGAGCATACCGTTTACTTTGAAATAGTCGGCGTACTCCTGCGGGATAGGCGGGGAGATTTCCGTAAACAAGCGGTCATACGCTTTGATACGCCCATTCAGATACTTTTCCATAGCTGCCTTGTCGGTGAAAACCTTTCTATCTTGTCCGGCAATCTTCGCTTGGGTTCTGCTTGGGCTGTTGGTGCGCACGCTCCATGTAAGCGTCCATGAATACGGGATAGATTTCTGCGCTTCTTTGTCGTAGCGGGTATTCTCGTAAATGTAGTAATTCATCTGATATACCCGGTTGCTGCGAATATGGCGGTTATGCTCGGTGGTCTGCCACTCGTTAGCGGTGTGCTGGACGTGCGGCGTTCTCACATATTCAAGTGTTTTATCCAGCAAAAGCGTTCTTCCCGCCTGTTCTTCCCATGCGGCGGCGCGTTCTTTAAGGTCGTCAAAAATCGCCTGTTCTGCCGCCGCGCTTTCGCTGCGCATGGAAAGTAGCTGCGCAATCGGCAAGGAAGCATAAGGGGCAATCTCCCTGTCCTTTGCTTCAAAATATATCCGGCGTTCTATCCGCATGGTTTCGGCGGCTTCTAATTTGTCATGGTCGTATGAGGAATACGGCATATTCTTTCATCACGTCCTTTCTCGGTCATATAAGGGTTTGGGACTATCCCAACAAGCAAAATGCCCGCGCTCTCTATGGGAAGCGCGGGCATTTCTCGCAAACGGGTACTCGTTTGCTGTGCTTGCTATGTAGTTGTTTTTATCCGTAAACGCCTGTTTCTCTCGCTTTGGGCTTTCTGTCTGCGGCGTATCTTTGCCGCGCAATCGGGGCAGTATTTCGCCCGGTTGCTGCCCGCCGCAAACGTGCTGCCGCATACCGCGCAACGCTTCAAATCGGTTTCCCCGCTGCGGGTGATCTGTTCGCAAAGCTGCCTGTCGGCGGGTAATACCGCTTCGCGGAAATAGCGGCATAGCAGCGAATAGCTGATACTCTGCACACAAACGCAAGTTTCCCCGTCGTCCAGCAGCAGACAATTCCCGCAATCGTTGTTTGCACAAGCGGCGCGGGTCATTTTCTTTACGGCGCGGTATTGCTTTTCATCAAGCCTTATCATTTTCGGTTCTGCTCGACGCGGAAGTTTACATACTTGCCGCCTGTGTCGGCAAGCAGCACAACTCCGTCAAAGGTCTTTCCCGTCTTGGTCGAGTACATACCTTTGATTTTTACCTTTCCGTCTTTCAAAAGGGCGGCGGCAATCGCCTTTGTGAAAGCCTTTTTGCGCTGCTCAAAAAAGCGGTCATTCTTCCACATCACAAAGCTGCAAGCCCTGTCGGAGCAGTAAAAGTTTTTCTTGCCCTCGTAAACCGCCGCGCCGCAACGGGGGCAAGTGCCGATTGCTTCCCGCTGCGGGGTAAACAGCTTCGCTTTATCCTCGGAAATCGCGGAATAGGTCTTGACAAGCCCCGCTGTCATTTCCTCAATCCCGCGCATGAAGTCGGCGGGGCTGTCGCTGCCCTTTGCAATCCCGGTAAGGCGCGTTTCCCATTCTGCCGTAAGCTGCGGGGACGTAAGGCTGTCGGGCAGAATAGCGACAAGGTTATACCCGTCCTTTGTGGGGATTAGCTTTTTGCCCTTGCGCTCGGCAAAGCCCGCGCTAATGAGTTTTTCAATGATACCCGCCCGCGTCGCGGTGGTGCCTAACCCTTTGCGCTCCGCGTCCTCCGGCGTGTCCTCCTTTCCCGCACTCTCCATAGCCGAAAGTAACGTATCTTCGGTAAATGCCTTTGGGGGCTGCGTGTAACGTTCGGAGATCTCCGCTGCCGGATTGTCAAAGGTCTGCCCCTCGGCAAGCGGGGGTAAAACCGCTTCCGGCTCTGCGTCCTCGTCCTGTTCCCCGGACGCGGCGCGGGATAGTCTTTCAATCTCGCGCCAACCCTCGCAAAGCGTCGTCCTGCCCTTTGCGGTAAAGGTATAGCCGCCGCAAGTGAAAACCGCCGTAACCGCTTCATACTCATAGGGCGCGGCAACGGCGCAAAGCAGTTTTGCGCACACAAGGGTCATTAGCTTTTTCTCACTTTCGGCAAGGGAAGAAAAGCCCGTTTTCACAAACTCCGCTGTCGGCAAAATGGCGTGATGGTCGGTTACTTTGCTGTTGTCGCAAATCCTCGCAAGGTCGGCTTGCAGCTTCACGCCCTGCATAAAGGGGAGAGCAGCGCAAAGGCCGGTGATAAGTTCCTTTGTGCTGCCCTCCATATCGGAAGTGATATATTTGCTGTCGGTGCGGGGATAGGTCAAAAGCCGTTTTTCATAAAGGGCTTGCGCATAGTCAAGGGTCTGTTTCGCCGTAAACCCATACAAACGGTTTGCTTCCCGCTGCAAGGCGGTGAGGTCAAACAGTTTCGGCGGGGCTGCGGTCTTTTTCTCTTTTTTAAGGGAAGTACAAACGGCCTGCGATTTCTCGCAAGCCGCTTTCATCTGCCGCGCCGCCGCTTCGTCGTCCTGCCTTTCGGAAAGGGCGGCAACGCCGCCAACGTCCAGCCGGACGACATGATATTTCTCTTTCTTAAAGCTGCTGATTGCATAGTCGCGGTTTACCAGCATAGCAAGGGTGGGCGTTTGCACTCTGCCGACATTCAATGTTTTATGGTAGAGGATAGAGAAAAGGCGGGTCGCGTTAATGCCAATGAGCCAATCGGCCTTTGCTCTGCAAAGCGCGGATTGATAGAGGTTGTCATAGCCGCGCCCGTCTTTGAGATTTGAAAAGCCCTCGCGGATTGCACTTGCTTCCATGCTGCTAATCCAAAGGCGGGAAAAGGGCTTTTTGCAATTCGCCTGTTCATAGACAAAGCGGAAAATGAGTTCCCCCTCGCGCCCGCTGTCGCAAGCATTGATAATCTCGGTAACGTCGCTGCGGTGCATAAGGTCTTTGAGAATGGAAAACTGCTGCTCCTTGCCGCTGGCAACAATAAACTGCCACTCCTGCGGGACAATGGGAAGATCGTCGTACTTCCATTTACGGAATTGTTCATTGTAGGTCGCCGCGTCTGCAAGGCTAATCAAATGCCCGATACACCACGACACAAGGTAGCCGCCGCCCTCAAAATATCCGCTGCGCTTTTCATTCGCGCCCATAACGGCGGCAATCGCCGCCCCGACGCTCGGTTTTTCTGCAATTACAAGTTTCATAGATTATCGTCCTCCTGCTCGGTCTGTTCGGTTTCGACTACTTCCGTTTCCTCGTCGTCCTCGTCAAAATCAAGGTCGTCAAGGCTGCTGCTGCCTTTCGCCGCGTCCTTTTTGGGCTTCAAAATCTTAAAGTAGTAGAACGCGCCGCCGCCCGCTGCGGCAACAAGCAGCACGACAAGCAGAATACCCATGCCGCCGCCTTTTTCTTCTTCCGGCGGCTGCTCGGTTTCTTCCGGCTCCGGCTCGGCTTCCACACCCGCGCACTCGCTCATGTTGACGCTGCAAACCGGGCAAGCGGTGTTGACGCTTCCGGCAACGCATTTATCGGTGCAGCTACAAACGGGGGCTTCGGTCTGCCCGTCCTCCATAAGGGCGGTTAAATCCGCTTCGTCCACTTGGTTAAGGAAATGGACGGTATTTTCCCCGTCCTCGGCGCGGTCAATGATGATGTAAAAATAGTTGCCACTTTTGGTAACGACGGTGATAAACTGCTTGTCGCCGGACGCTTCACCCGTTATATCGTCCACAAGGGACATATTCCCGTCCGGGGTAAGGGGCTGCGGCTCATAGCCGCCCGTCGTTTCTTCCGGCTCGGTTTCCGGCGCGGGGGTTTCCTCGGTTACGGGGGTAGGCGTGTCGTCGCTTTCATCGCCACCGCCCGCATAAGCGGTAACAGAAAAGCCGCACATGATAACCAGTGCGGCAAGCAATACGGTAAACTTTCGGATTATCTTTTTATTCTTCATTGTCGTTGTCCTCCTGTTCGGCGGGGTAAGTGGCTTCCGGCTGCGGCAAGGTGATTTCGCCGCTGGCGTAAGCGGAGAGGAACGCGGCAAGCTGCGTCCCGTCAAGGTGTACCGCCTTTACCATTTGCACGATCTGCGCGTTTTCTTCCTCGACTTTCTGCGCTTCAAGGTCTTTCAGCTTCTTTTGCTGTTCAAGGATTTTTGCCCTCGTTTTCTCAATATCCCTTTCGATACGGTCAAGTTTCGTGTTCGCCATAGTCATTTACTCCTTTCCAAACTGTTCTTTCCATGAATAGCTGCGCCCCAATCCCTTAACGGTTTTAAGATAGGGCATAGCGTTTTCTTCCAAAGTCGCCGCCCGGTTAAATAGATCGGGATAGTGTTCTTTGAGATATAAAATCTCTTGTTTCTTCATGCTCGGACAAAAGAAACAGGACGATTTACCCGGCTGCGGCAATCCTGCCGCTTTGATTTCCCGGATACAATCGTCCCTGTTCCAGCCCCATTCTTCAATGAGGGGGTAGCGGTTATGATATTTTTTGTCGGCTTCGTTGTACTTGCGGGAATGTTCATACCGTTTCACTTCTCCCGCGTCATAGCCGATATAGCGGTTGACTTTCTCGCCGCGCTGCCATACTTCGCGGCAAGGCGCATAGTGGTTGCAAAACTTTTCCTGCGGTGCGATTTTGTGTTTCTGCGAACAACGCTTATGCCCGTAGGCAATCGACGGGAGCGTATGAGAGCGCAAGCACTCGGTTTCAAGAGATAGGCGGTTGCCGTAGCGGTCAACATACTGCACAACGGTAATCTGCGGCATACCGTGTTCCGCAAGCCATTGATTGATTATCTCGATAAATTGATAGGTATGCGGGTGTTCCGCGCCCGTATCGGCAAAGGTGATAAGGTCAATCGGGATTTTGTGCTTGTATAGGCCAATAAGTAAGGCGGCACTATTCGTGCCGCCGCCAAAAGATACAATATTCATTTTTCAACTCCTTTTAATTGTAATTTAACCGCCCGTAGGCGTAAAAGTGGGATTGCCAATAGCTGGTGTCCAGCTTTGAATACTGGATAGGGTCGCCACAATGCAGCATGACGGGGCTTCCGTCCCCGTCCTCGCCCACATAAATCCCCACATGGGAAACGCCGGGGGTGTCGTATGTACCCGTAAAGAACACCAAATCCCCCGGCTGCGGGTTAGAAACAGGGGTTGAGATGTTGTAAAGCCCTTGCGCCCCAAGTCTGCCCGTATTGTATAGGCCGCTGTTCGTCAACACATAACTCACAAAGCCGCTGCAATCAAAAGAGGTTTCCGGGGTGCTGCCGCCCCACACATAGGGAAAACCGACGTATTTATCTGCTTCCTCCATGAGCCGCGCAAACTTTTCATCGGAACCCAGCAGCGCGGCGGGTACTTCATAATCGGCGGGCGGGTTTTCATAGTATTTAGACACATAGCCGGATTGCGGGAAAAGGTCGGGTCTGTTTCCCAGCGACGACATATACATAGCGTACATGGATAGCTGTTCTTCGCCCATGATGTAAACGGGGACATGGGAGAGGTTGAAGTTTTCCAAATCCACATGAAGAATGTAATAGTTATAGGGGACTTCAACCGTATAGGGGTTGCCCTCGCTGTCCGTCCTTGTTTCGGTGCGGTAGCGTACCTGTACTTCTTCCTCGACCGTCAAGATATACTGTTTCTCAAAGAGCATTTCAAGGGTGCTTTGCACTTCATCGAGTGTAAACACGCCCTCATGCCACGCGGAAAGGATAGAAATTAGCACATAGGGGTCATGCTCGATCTCGTCCGCGTTTACCCGGTATTCGTCATAGCCGGGGTATTCGCTTTCGATATTGTCCAGCATATCTTGTAACTCGGCTTCCATAGCGGCATACGCGCTTTCCGCGCCCGTTATATCCGCGTCCTCGGAGAGATAGGACGACGCAATCAAGCCGCTGCCGCTGTTGCCGCCAAAGAGGGAGCAAGAGGACAGCCCGCCGAAAAGCAGCAGCACGATAAAGGCAATCCCGCCCACAATCAAGCAGCCTTTCCAATGCCGGACAACAAAGAACGTCGCCCGTTTGGTTTCCTGCGCGGTTTTCTTCGCCGCCTTTGCGGTGGCTTCAGCGGTTTTTTTCGCTTTGCCGCCCGCTTTCAGCGTTTTTGCATACTGCTTTTTAATGCGCTGCTTCTGCCAAAAACGGGAAATGGGGTTGGAGTGCGCAAGCGCGGGGTTATCGTGCAACGCCTTTTGATAGAGAAAATCTGCGTTTGCCTTTACCGCTTGTTTTTCCGCTGCCGCCGCTGCCCGGTAGGGTTTCAGCTTATGGCGGCGTATGCCGCCCTTAACTGCCCGCGCCGCCATGCCGCCCGCTTTCTCTCCGGCAAGTTCTACCCGGTGCCCGCTTTCCACACCGACGTTTTCTTTCTCTACCTCGTAGATTTTCCCATGTACGGTACTGTTTAACTCCTGTGCCGGACGGGATAAGGGGTTATGCCGCAACTTGCCGTTTGGGGGCTTATCCGTCTTTTCAAAGGAAAGGCGCGTCTTTGCCTTGCCTTTCGCTTCGTCAAAAACGCGCTCTTTCTTGATTTTGGTCTGCTTGGGGATAGCCGCCCGCGCTGCGTCTAAACAGTCTGCCGCCTTATCCGATTTCTTGATCGCTTTTTGAAGTTCCGGCGTTGCCCGTTCCGCTTCGGAAAACTGCAAGCGGGAAGAATGGGTTTTAGGCTGCGTCGCGTCAAGGGCTTTTTTCTCCGCGCCTTTTGCTGCGTGTCGCTCAATCTCTGCGCCGATATGCTGCACAACCTTTTCCGCTGCCACCCCTGCGGGGGCTGAATAGTTTTCTTCCTGCGGCCTTTCGCTGATACTGGACGTTTCGCCCGTCGTGAGGTTTTCCGCAACCGCACCGTCGCGGGTCATTTTTTGCGTTACCTTGTCGGGGGCTTTCAGTTCCTTGCTCAATCTTCATCACCTCCAATCCGCTGTTTTGCAAGTTCGCAATAGTCGGGGTTTAACTCAATGCCGATATAGCGGCGGTTAAGCCGTTTTGCTACCATGCCCGTCGTGCCGCTGCCGAAAAAGGGGTCAAGGACAATCCCGCCGATGGGACAGCCCGCCAAAATGCACGTTTCCGCAAGTTTCGGCGGGAACGCTGCGAAATGCCCGCCATGATAGCCGACATTGTTAATCTGCCAAACGTTGCGGCGGCTGCGGACGGGAGAAATCAACTCGTCGGCGTATGCGCCCTTTTCGCGGGGGCGGTTGATTTTCTGCGGTTGGTTTTGCCCCGGAACAGTAACGTTATACTTATTTCCTTTGCTAACTCCGCTTTTCAGCCGCCCCGCCGTTGTGGGGGCTATCGGCTCGGCTACTGCTTGCCAATCGTAATAATACTTCTTTGACTTGGTAAGCAGAAACACATATTCATAGCAGCGGGTCGGCCTGTCCCGCGTGCTTTCCGGCATGGGGTTTGTTTTGTGCCAAATGATAGAACTGCGCAAATACCAACCGTCGCCCCGCAAGGCGAGGGCTACAAGCCACGGAATACCAATTAAATCTTTGGGCTTGCAGCCGGGGGCGCGGTGGTTAAACGCCACTTGCTGCCCGTTCCTGCCTTTGGGGTATTTGGGGTCTTGGTGGTCGGCTTTGCTGCCTGTGCCGCAATAAGTGTCCGCGATATTCAGCCAACAAGTACCCTCCGGCGTAAGCACCCGCTTTACCTCATGGAATACCGCCGTAATACGGGAAACATATTCCTCCGGCGTTGCTTCCCGTCCGATCTGCCCGTCTGCGCCGTAGTCCCGCAAGGCATAGTAGGGTGGGGACGTTACGCAACAATCAACTGCATTTTCCGGCAAGGTTTGAAGCACCTGCAAGCTGTCGCCGCAATAGATTTTGTCCATTTCTATCCTCATGCCGACACCTCGCCGGGTTTGGTCGTCATTACACGATAGAGTTCCGTATCTTGCGGGAAACGGTCAATAAAGGGCAAAATCACGTTGCCATAGAAGATAAGCCCCTCGCCCGCGTCGGAATGGGTTACATAGGTCATTTGCTGCTGCGAAATGTTAAGCTGCTTTGCAAGGATTTCCCTGTCGCCCTGGGCTTGGTTGAGCATATACACAAAATCGCTGTTTTCAAAAATGTTCTCCACCTCGCGGGACGATAACAAATCTTTCACGTTTTGGGTGATACCTGTCGGAATACCGCCCCATTTTCTAAAACGCTTCCAAATCTCAACGCTGTACGCTGCGGTCTGTTCCTCTTTGAGCAGCAAATGAAACTCGTCGATATAGTACCGCGTCGCCTTGCCTTCGCTGCGGTTTATGGTAACTCTGTTCCAAACTTGATCTTGGACAATGAGCATACCGAGTTTTCGTAGCTGGGTGCCGAGTTCTTTAATATCAAAGCAGACAAGGCGGTTGTGAATGTCAACGTTTGTTTGGTGGTTAAACACGTTCAAACTGCCATTTACATAGAGTTCCAATGCCGACGCGATACGCTGCGCTTCCTTTTCCGGCTGCTTCTTGATTTCATTGTAGAGGTCGCCCAAAATCGGCATATTCTCCGGCTTCGGGTCTGCAAGGTAGCTGCGGTACACGCTGATAACGGCGCGGTCAATCAAAGTCTTTTCAACCGCTTCCAGCCCGTTTTTGCCGCCCATAATCAACTCGCAAAAGGAAAGGATAAAATCGCTCTTTAAGGCTATGGGCGTGTCGCCCTCGCTGTAATTGAGGTTTATATCCATCGGGTTAATGTACTGCGTGCTGTTCTGCGAAACCTTGATAACCTGCCCTTTCAGCCGTTCCACAAGGGGGTAATATTCCGCTTCCGGGTCGCAAATGATAATATCGTCTGCGGTAATGAGAAAAGCGTTGGTGATCTCGCGCTTTGCCGAAAAACTCTTGCCGCTGCCGGGTGTGCCGAGTATCAAGCCGTTAGGGTTCTTCAGCCTTTTCCTGTCGCACAAAATCATGTTATTCGATAATGCGTTTAAGCCGTAATACAACGCTTCGCCGCTTTGGAACAGCTCTTGTACCGTAAAGGGGACGAAAATGGCGGTGCTGGAAGTCGTCAAGCCCCGCTGGATTTGGATTAGGTTTTCGCCCAATGGGATAGAGGACATAAGCCCCTGTTCCTGCCGGTAGTCAAGGCGGGTGAGCATACAGTTGTATTTCTGTGCGATACTTGCGGCCTGAAATACGTCGTTGTCCAATTTCTGCTTTGTGTCTGCCACATTCAAAACTAACAGCGTAAGCAAAAACATTCGCTCGTTCCGGCTCTGCAAATCCCGCAAAAGGTTTTTCGCTTCGCCGCCGTAGGTGGCAAGGTCGGACGGAAATAGCGATAGGTAAGCCTTTGAAGTTATCTCCAGCTTTTCCCCCGCTTCACACC